>JBHHXG010000017.1:0-28448 GCA_046756985.1 Mariprofundaceae bacterium
ACTCTGGCAGTCACCACGGGATCCAGGACACCGCTGATCCTTTGTGTTTCCGTGTCGGCGATTGCGGTATCAAGACGGCTGATTTCAAGGTCGGGATGTGTTGCCAGCACATGCTCCACAACATTAGCAAGCGACATGGGTTGTGCTGCGGCAGGGGTGGCAAATGTCAGCATCAGGGACAGAAAAAACAGACAGCCCGGAAGCAAAGTGAGGCCACGCTGCATCACGCTGTTTTCTCAGAAAGCGACAAATCGCATAAGAAATGAATCCACATATAGGCAATCATAGGTATAAAGTTGATTTAGTCAATTGTTGATATAGTCAACTAAATACCCTAGAGTGGGCCACATGAATGTGGAATTGCCAATCCGCTTTGAAGACAGCCTCGGTTATCTTGTGCATCATTTGCTCTATACTTTCAGGCAGGGTATTAACCGCAAGCTTGAAGGCGCTGGCTACAATGTGCGGCATGAGGAGTTGGGCGTACTCATTGTGCTGAATCAGGAAGATGATCAGACACAATCCCAGCTTTCCGAATCGCTGGCCAAGGACAAGGCAGTCATCACGCGCCTGCTGAACAGGCTGGTCAAGGATGGGTTGGTGGAACGCCGCCATGATGCAAAAGATCGCCGGATCGTGCGCGCCCGTCTGACCACAGCGGGCAAACAGACATCACAACGTCTCCTGCCAATGCTGTGGGATTTCATCAGCAAGGCGCTTGAAGGCGTCGATCAAAAAGAATTCAAAGACGCGTGCGGGGTCTTACAGCAGATACTTGCCAATCTCAGAAAACTGGGCAGAGCTTGTTAACAGAGCTTTATCATTTACATCACTGGCAGTCAGGCTTTATGCCCGTTCGATGTATTCTCCGGATTCAGTATTCACCTTGATGGCCGTGCCGGCTTCCAGATACGGCGGCACCATGATCGAAGCACCGGTTTCCAGCCTGGCCGGCTTGTAGGAACCGGTGGCTGTCTGTCCCTTGATGGCGGCATCACATTCTACAACGGTCAGCACCACAGTCTGGGGCAGGCGCACATTTAATGGCCGTTCCTCATGAAATTCGATCTCGACCTGCATTTCCGGCAGCAAATAGGGCCTGGCTTCTTCGAGCATGTCTTCGCCAAGCGTAATCTGGTCGTAGGTTTCCATATCCATAAAGTGAAAGCTGCCGGCATCTTCATACAGATACTGCATGGTGCGCTGACTCAACACGGCGCGTTCGACCCGCTCGGTGGAATTGAAGCGCTTGTTGGTCTTGTTTCCCGTCTCAATATTGCGCATTTCAACCTGCATGCAGGCAACACCCTTACCCGGCGTGACATGCTGGGTTTTCATCACGCGCCAGAGCGCATTGTCCACCTCAAGCACCATACCGGTACGGATCGTCGTAGCATTGATTTGCATCGGCCTGCCTCCTGCGACACACTTTTGGCCAGCGGTAAATGCCTGCCAGCGAGGCCCGCGAACATAGCGACATCGGGTTTATCCCGCAAGCACACCTGGAATAGCGTGGTTTTTTCATGACAGACTCATCATCAATCACATTGCAGGAAGCGATGGATCAGCTTGTGCAGGCTGATGTGGCCGGAGATGCCGGTCGTACCCGGCATGTAGATCATTGCATGGAAGTGCTGGCTGAATATCTGCTGCAGTGCTCTGATCTTTTCCAGGATGCCGAAATGCAGGAAGAGACGCCAATTCTGGACTGGGAGCAGGGGCTGGATACCCATATGGAGGAGCTGTTCGAGGGCGACATTGCGGCGGTTCCCGATCTGGGCAATGTGCCGCTGGCGAAGCTTGATCCGGAGCATATACGGGATTTTCTTGCCTGGTTCATGTTGCGCGAGGTCGCTGCGGACAGCGATATCATTGGAACCTATGCTGCGACCTTGCGCGCATGGTTTGGTTTTATGCATGAAAAGGGATGGTGGGATGATACTACAAGAATGAGCTTTCTGTCCGTACTGGCCGAGGTCGAGCCGGATGCGGTTCGTGCAGCCAAGGCTGCCCGCGTCCTCTTTCATTTTGTGCGCCACGGCGGCGGTGTGCCGCCACGCCTGCGTGGGCAGCGTTTTTCACGCTTTGTTGAAGGCCATGCCCGCATTGCAGCGATCGATGCCGCGCATGTCTGGTTCCGCTTTGATAGTCAGGATGTCGAGATCGGCCCAATCGCATTGCCAAAGATCATTCTTGAATTGTTGCAGGCGGGTGATGTGCTTGATATCGAGCTCGGCCTGCGCGGCGATGTCTGGATGATCGTGGATATCGGCCCGCTTTACCCGGGTTGTATTTATATGGAAGCCGAGGAATTTGAGTTTACAGAAAAGGCCTCATAGGCGGATCACGGCCTGTTTCATTGAATTTTCATCTTTGAGGGCATATCTTGCCGACATGTTGAATAAACGCGCGCTTCGTCGCATGGGTTTTGGTTTCATAGCAGTGTTTACCGTGCAGTTGCTGGTAGCCAGTTTCTGTGCCGTACCGGCCAGTGCCCATGTTGCCATGGTGTCGCATCAATCTGCATCCTTGCAGGGTATGCAGGGCATCTGCAGCAAAAACATGCCTGTTCAAATGTCTGCAGATCAGATGGCCATGCAGCATCAGGTATGTGCCCACTGTGACATGCCGGATCTGGCGTATGGCAATGTTGCTGTCGCTGCAGATGCTAAAGTGCTTGCCCATGCAACACTATTGACGATTCCGGTTTCGCAGACGCCGGAACATGCAGACATGCTGCGCATGCGGATTCTCGCACCACCGCGAAGCTCGACCCTTCTTTTTACAAACACACAACGCATTCTTATCTGATTTCTTCTGCTGCTGATATGCCGCATCGCTGATGCGGTACGTGGCGTGTTCGCCACTGATATTCCAGGCAGGAGGAGATATTTGAAATACGTTAGTTTTCTTTATGGGGCACTGGCCCTGTGGTTGCTGATGCCGGTTTCCGGACAGGCAGCCGGAACATTAAGTCTTGAACAGGCTGAACAGATGGCGCTGCATAATAACCCGGCACTTGCCGCAGCCGGCAAACAGGCCGAGGCCATGGCGGCCATTCCTTCGCAGGCGGGAAGCCTTCCCGACCCGAAATTGTCATTCAATGCAATGAATCTGCCAGTGGATTCCTTTTCCACCACGCAGGAAAATATGACCCAATTGCAAGTGGGTATATCCCAGGCTATTCCGTTCCCCGGTAAGCTTGGCCTGAAAGCCGAGGCTGCTGAACGCATGGCGGCCGCGGCACTTCAGAATCGGCAGGAATTCCAACTGGCACTGCTGCGCAATACCCGTATTCACTGGTGGAACCTGGCTTATCTGGACAAGGCGCTGTCTATCATTCGTTACAATCAGGATTTGCTGCGCAATCTGGTAAAAATCGCTGAAACTAAATACAAGACCGGCAAAGGCCTGCAGCAGGATGTACTACTGGCACAGCTGGAGTTGTCCAAGTTACTGGAACGCGAATTAAAAATTCAGGCGGCGCGGGAGCGCGAATCCGCCACGCTCAATTCACTCCTGGGCCGTCCGGCCGATACCGTTATTGTGCTCCCCCGTCAGAGTGAGCACAACCTGGAAGCGACGCGTGTGGATAACGCTGCACTCAAAAAGTGGGCAAGGGAGCACCGGCCGATGCTACTGGCTATGGCAGACCAAGTGGATGCGGCAGATGCTCTGGTAGCGCTGGCCGAAAAGGACTATTACCCGGACTTTAATATCGGTGCTGCCTACGGGCTCCGCTCCGGCATCAATCCAGTCAACAGGAACCCCCGTCCGGACTTCGCATCCATCATGCTGACCATGAGTGTGCCGCTGTACAGCGGCAGCAAGCAGGACAAGGCGGTGGATCAGCGCATGGCTGAGAAGGCCCGTGCTCAATTCTCACGGGAAGATGCCGCCAATCAGGTGGAGGCAGAGATTGATTCCGCTGCCTCTGATCTACGTATCGCCCGTAATCAGGTGGCATTATTTGAAAAGGGCATTCTGCCCCAGGCCCGGCAAACCACCGCCTCCATGCTGGCCGGCTATCAGGTGAACAAAGTGGACTTTCTCAATCTGGTACGCGCGCAGCTCAGCGAGTTCAACACAGATATACAGTACTGGCAGCAGATTTCGCTGGCCCATCAGGCCGAAGCGCGTCTGGCCGCTGCCGCAGGTAAGGAACACTTAAACAGGGATGTCATCAATCATGAATAAGAATCTTTTATTTATTGTTACTGCTCTCGGCCTTGGTTTGGCCGGTGGCTATTTTATGTTTGGCCTGCAACAGACTCAGCAAGATGGCAGAGTTGCAGAATCCGGAACCAAAGGGGATGGGCCATGTGTCGGTGGTGCGCAGCCTTTGGTGTGGCGCAACCCGATGAATCCTGTCATTACCAGCCCGACCTTTACAAAGGATTCCATGGGTATGGATTACATCCCTGTTTGTGCCGAAGAAACCACAGGCGCTGGCAGCGCGCCGGCCGGCACGGTGAAGATTGATCCGACGGTGACACAGGATATCGGCGTGCGTGTGACCAGGGCAGTGCAGAAGAATCTGTCCCGGGAGATCACAACCATTGGCCGCATTACTTTCGATGAAACGAAGTTGGTGACCCTGCATCCGAAGGTGGATGGCTGGGTAGACAAGCTGTTTGTTGATAAAACCGGCGAGAGTGTGAAGCAGGACACCATGCTGCTCTCCTTTTATTCACCGCAGCTGGTAGCGACACAGGAGGAGTATCTGCTGGCGCTGTCCAACTGGCAGCAGCTTAAAGACAGCCCTTATGCAGATATCCGCGATGGTGCCAGGCGTCTATTGGATTCCTCCCTCGATCGACTGCGCTTCTTCGATGTGGCTGACCATCAGATCAAGGAATTGCAGAAAACGCACAAGGTGCGCAAAAGCATGCATATCCATGCCCCTGCAGCGGGTGTTGTAACTCAAATCGGCGTGCGTGAAGGCGCGCATGTCACCCCCATGTCTGAATTGTATCAGATTGCAGATTTGTCTCGTGTGTGGGTGCTGGCCGATCTGTATGAGTATGAAATCTCATGGGTAAAGGTTGGTGATGAAGGAAGGCTCCGCATTGCATCGCTGCCCGGCCGCGATTTCACCGGGCACATCACTTACATTTATCCCTATCTGGACCCCAAGACCCGTACCAACAAGGTGCGTATCGAGTTTGACAATGCCGAGGGTCTGCTCAAGCCGGATATGTTCGGCGATGTCGCCATTTCAGCCGGTAGGGTCAAGTCCGGCGTATTTGTTCCTAGGGAATCAGTGCTGATCACTGGCAAGAAGGCGCATCTGTTTGTGCAGACAGAACCGGGTCGTTTTGAACCGCGTACGGTCAGGACAGGTGCCAGCACGGATGGACTGTTTGAAATACTTGAAGGGTTGGAGGCAGGGGAACTGGTGGTTTCCAGTGGCCAGTTCCTGATTGACTCCGAATCCTCGATTCGTGAGGCCGCTGCCAAAATGATTGCGCCGAAATCCAAAACCACAGAGGCACAGAGCTCCAAAGAAATGAAGGGCATGGCAATGGAGGGTATGCCCATGGATGATCATTCGGCAAGCCGCCCGAAGGGTAAAGGATCGGAAGTCCCGAACCACATGAAGATGGATGGCATGAACATGGATCATATGCAAATGGAGAAAACAAAATGAATCTACTTATTTTCTCTCTGTCCCTCTGTGCCTCTGTGGTGAAAGGTTCTCTGTCATGATCGCTAAAATTATTGATGCCAGCCTGCGCAACAAGCTGATTGTGCTGATCTTCTCCGGCCTGCTGGTGGCGGCTGGCAGCTTTGCCGTGAAAAACATCTCACTGGATGCGATTCCCGATCTGTCCGATGTGCAGGTGATTGTGTTCACCAACTATGCTGGTCAGGCGCCTCAGGTAGTCGAGGATCAGGTGACTTATCCGCTAACCACGGCAATGCTGGCAGTGCCACATGCCAAGGTGGTGCGTGGCTATTCGTTCTTCGGCTTTTCCTTCGTCTATATCATTTTCGAGGACGGCACCGATATGTACTGGGCACGGTCGCGCGTTCTTGAGTACCTGAACTATGTGGCTGGGCGATTACCTGCCGGGATCACACCGACGCTGGGTCCGGATGCGACTGGCGTGGGCTGGGTCTATGAATATGCGCTGGTCGATAAATCCGGTCAGCATGATCTGTCCGAGCTGCGCTCGATTCAGGACTGGTATATGCGCTATGCCCTGCAAACGGTGAACGGCGTTTCCGAGGTCGCGGCCATTGGGGGTTTCGTTAAGCAGTATCAGGTGGAAGTCGACCCCAATGCATTGGCCGAATATGGGATTCCGCTGGCCAGAGTCAGGCATGCGATTATGCGTTCGAATAACGATGTCGGCGGCCGTTTGATCGAGATGGGTGAAACTGAATATATGGTGCGCGGCAAGGGCTATCTGAAGGGTATTGCTGATCTGGAAAGTATCCCGGTCGGCGTGGACACGCACGGCACGCCGATTCTGCTCTCCAATGTCGCACATGTGCACCTTGGGCCGGAGCTCAGGCGTGGCATTGCCGAGCTCAATGGCGAAGGTGAGGTGGCCGGTGGTGTGATTATCATGCGTTATGGCGAGAATGCGCTTACGACGATTGAAGCGGTACGTGAAAAACTGGAAGAGCTGAAATCCGGCCTGCCGGAAGGTGTTGAAATCGTCCCGACCTATGATCGTGGCGGCCTGATCGAACGTGCAGTGGACAACCTTAAAGACAAACTGTTCGAGGAATTTCTGGTGATTTCGCTGGTCTGCATGCTGTTCCTGATGCATGCGAGATCTGCACTGGTGGCGATCATGACGCTGCCGCTGGGCGTGCTGATTGCCTTCATACTGATGCAGTGGCAGGGGCTGGCGGCCAATATCATGAGCCTGGGAGGCATTGCCATCACGCTCGGTGCGATGGTCGATGGTGCCATTGTGCTGATCGAGAACGCCCATAAACATCTGGAAAAGGCATTACACAACAAGGGCGCGGAGTTGACGATTGCCGAGCGCTGGACGGCTGTGGCCACCGCCTCACGTGAAGTTGGCCCGGCGCTGTTCTTCTCTCTGCTGATTATCACCGTTTCCTATATGGCGATCTTCACGCTGGAGGCGCAGGAAGGGAGGCTGTTCAAACCACTGGCCTTTACTGCCACCTACGCGATGCTCGGCTCGGCTGTGCTGGCCGTGACGCTGGTGCCGCTCTTGATGGGTTATTTTATTCGCGGCAAGGTGATGCCGGAGGAAAAGAATCCGGTCAATCGTGCATTGCAATGGGCGCACGGGCCAGTGCTGGCAGCCTCGCTTAGGCATAAGTGGGTGACGCTGTTGATTGCTGTGAGCCTGCTCTTTTCCGTGGCGGTGCCGATATCGAAGATCGGTTCGGAGTTCATGCCGCCGCTGGATGAGGGCGATATTCTGTATATGCCGACCACCTTTCCGGGTATTTCAATCACCAAGGCAAAGGAGCTGTTGCAGCAGACGGATCGAATCCTCAAGACCTTCCCCGAAGTCGAGTCGGTATTCGGCAAGGTCGGTCGCGCCGATACGGCGACCGATCCGGCGCCGCTGTCCATGCTGGAAACCATCGTTCGCCTGAAATCGAAATCAGCGTGGCCCGATCCGGATAAATCGACGCAGGCACTGATGAAGGAGATGGATGCCGCGATCAAGTTTCCAGGTCTAGCCAATGCCTGGACCTATCCGATCAAGACACGCATCGACATGCTTTCCACCGGCATCAAAACGCCGATTGGCATCAAGGTGTCCGGTCCTGATCTGAATGTGCTGCAACAGGTGGGTGAGCAGATTGAGCGGGCGGTAAAAAAGCTGCCTGAGACGACATCTGCCTTCAGTGACCGGGCAGCTGGCGGCTACTATCTGGATATCGATATTCAGCGGGACAAAGCGGCGAGATACGGACTGACTATCAGCGACATCGAGGATGTGATTGTCTCGGCCATCGGCGGTATGAATGTGACGCAGACGGTGGAAGGGCTGGAACGCTATCCGGTGAATCTGCGTTATCCGAGGGACTATCGCAGCGATCCGGATGCCCTGAAACGGGTGCTAATTCCGACGCCGACCGGAGCACAGATTCCATTAGTAGCCGTGGCCAAGGTCGGCGTGCTGCGCGGACCGCCTGCCATCAAGAGTGAGAATGCACGTCCCAATGCCTGGGTCTATGTGGATATCAGCTCCAGCGATATAGGCGGCTATGTTGCCCAAGCCAAGCAGGTCATTGCCGACAATGTAAAGATACCAGCCGGTTATACGCTGGAATGGTCCGGCCAGTTTGAGTACATGGAGCGTGCAGCGGCGAAAATGCGCATCGTCATTCCAGCGACACTGCTGCTGATTTTCCTGTTGCTGTATTTCAATTTCGGCAATCTGGCCGCTCCGGTGGTGGTGCTGCTGTCGGTGCCATTTTCGCTGATCGGTGGCTTCTGGGTGATCTGGTATCTGGGCTTCAACCTGTCGGTTGCGGTAGCGGTTGGTTTCATCGCGCTGGCGGGCGTAGCCGCCGAAATCGGCGTGCTGGTACTGACCTTTATCGATCAGGAGGTGGCGCGTCGGCGAGAAGATGTTGGCGGAAAACTGGATATTGAAGGACTCAAGCAAGCCGTGCAGAGCGGCGTGGCCAAGCGCGTGCGTCCAATTGCCATGACTGCCACGGCCGTGATTGCCGGTCTGATTCCAATTATGTGGGGCTCTGGTACGGGCTCGGATGTGATGCAGCGTATTGCTGCACCCATGGTTGGTGGTATGGTCACAACCACGGTGCTTTGTCTCATCGTTTTGCCTGTTATCTATGGGTTGGTTTTACAGGGGAAAGAAAGATACAAATGAGAGGAATAATATGAAGAGAATATTCACCATGTTCGCACTGACTTTCGCAGCATGGCTGCTTGTGGCATGTGACACATTACCCGAAACTCATATGACTGAGGTCGTCATGTACAAGTCACCGAGTTGTGACTGCTGTAGCGGCTGGGCAGAACATCTTCGCAGGGAAGGGTTTAGCGTTACGGAAAAGAAACGGGATGATATGGATGTGATCAAGGCTGCCAATGGCGTAACCGACAAACTGGCATCCTGCCATACTGCCATTGTTGATGGCTACGTTATTGAAGGCCATGTTCCCGCATCTGATATCCGGAGACTGTTGCAAGAGAAGCCTGCGAATGTTGTCGGGCTGACCGCTCCCGGTATGCCGATGAAATCGCCGGGCATGCAACCTGCGGGATTACCTCCAAGGGCCTATGATGTGTTCGCCTTTGATAAAAAAGGCAACGTAAAGGTTTTCAGCAAATATTAGTATGAATTTGCTGGGGGACCTTAGGAGCTAATCATGAAAAAGGATCCCGTATGTGGCATGGGTGTGAAGGAAGACAGTAAATATGCCCACGCTTTCCGAGGCGTGGATTATAGTTTTTGCAGCGCACAATGTCTGAAAAAGTTCAACGAAAGCCCCGATGACTATCTTGGCGAGGATTGCGCGATTGATCCCGTTTGCGGCATGAAGGTCAGCCGCGCATCACGAAATCATGTGCAACATGCGGGACACGACTACTACTTCTGCAGCCAGCACTGTGTGGAGAAATTCACCACCGATCCGGCCACTTACGAGGGCAAGGATCAGCCATGCGAGCATCATCATGCGCCAAAATCAAAAGCACCTGAAGACCCGAAGGCGATGTATTTCTGTCCGATGTGTCCGGGCCAGGAACAAAAAGGGCCGGGCACCTGCAAGGTCTGCGGCATGAGCCTCGAGCCGATGGCGGCACCTGCGTTGGCTCAGAAAACCGAATATGTCTGCCCGATGCATCCGGAGATCATCAGCGACTCGCCCGGCACATGCCCGAAGTGCGGCATGGCGCTGGAGTCCCGAACCGTCGCGGCTAAAGAGGATAATCCGGAGCTGGAGGATATGACCCGGCGATTTAAGCTCAGCGCAGTACTTGCCGTGCCGGTCTTCGTACTGGCGATGGTCGCGGATCTCGTGCCCTCATGGCTGCCGTCGGTCCTGTCCATGGGTGTCGTACAATGGATAGAGTTTGCCCTGGCCACGCCTGTTGTCCTATGGGGCGGCTGGCCATTCTTCGAGCGTTTCGCGCTGTCCGTGAAAACCTGGAATTTGAATATGTTCACGCTGATTGGTCTCGGTGTTGGCGTGGCATGGATCTACAGCATGGTGGCGCTGCTGTTACCCGGTATCTTCCCGCCATCCATGATTTATGAAGGCGGAACGGTGCCGGTCTATTTCGAGGCAGCGGCAGTGATTACGGCGCTGGTACTGCTGGGGCAGGTGCTGGAGATGCGTGCCCGTTCGCGCACCAATGCAGCCATTCAGATGCTGCTGGGGCTGGCGCCGAACACCGCCCGGAAAGTCTTTACAGATGGGCGGGAAGAGGATATTCCGCTGCAGGATGTGCAGGTGGGTGATGTGCTGCGTGTGCGCCCCGGCGAAAAGATTCCGGTGGATGGAGTTGTCACTGAAGGCGCAAGCCATGTGGATGAATCCATGGTGACCGGTGAACCGGTTCCCGTGGAGAAGGCGGTTGGTGACCTGCTGATTGGCGCAACGGTGAACGGCAACGGTACACTCTTAATGCGGGCCGAAAAGGTCGGTACAGACACATTATTAGCGCAGATTGTCAACATGGTGGCCGAGGCCCAGCGTTCGCGCGCACCGATTCAGAAGCTGGCCGATATGGTAGCCGGTTATTTTGTGCCGGCCGTGGTGCTGGTGTCGGTTCTCACGTTTATCATCTGGCTAAATTGGGGGCCAGAGCCGGCCCTGGCCCACGCGGTCGTCAATGCGGTGGCTGTATTGATTATCGCTTGCCCGTGTGCACTGGGGCTGGCTACACCGATCTCGATCATGGTGGGTACAGGACGCGGTGCGCTGGCGGGCGTACTGATCAGGGATGCGGAAAGCCTGGAGATCATGGAGAAGGTTAATACGCTGGTGGTGGATAAGACTGGCACATTAACCGAAGGCCGGCCGGTGTTGACCACGGTGCTGTCCCTGAATGATATGACCGAGGGTGAGCTGCTGCGGGCAGGCGCAAGCATTGAGCGTGCCAGTGAGCATCCCTTGGCCGAGGCGATTGTCACAGCGGCAGACGAGCGTTCTATTAAACTGGACACGGTAACGGACTTTACCGCAGTAACGGGCAAGGGTGTATCTGCATCGGTGGCTGGTCGGCGTGTGTTGCTCGGCAATGAGGCGATGATGCGGGAGAACGGCATCGAGATGCCCGACGCGGATGACATCATGCAGAACCATCAGCTGGCCGGTGAGACGGTGATGTATCTGTGTGTGGACAGCCAGCTTGCGGGTCTGCTTGGTGTGGCTGATCCGGTCAAGGCATCTACGCCGGATGCGATTAAGGCATTGCATGCCGAAGGCATCGAGATTGTGATGCTGACCGGCGATAACCGCCACACGGCGAAGGTCGTTGCAAACAGACTTGGTATTGACCGTTTCGAGGCGGAGGTGCTGCCCGACCAGAAGGCAGCCGTGGTTAAAAAGTTGCAGGAGGAAGGAAAGATCGTTGCCATGGCTGGCGATGGTATCAATGATGCCCCGGCACTGGCTCAGGCGCATGCCGGCATTGCCATGGGCACAGGCACCGATGTCGCCATGGAAAGCGCAGGCGTTACTTTGGTCAAGGGCGATCTCACCGGCATTGTCAAAGCGCGCCGTTTGAGCCGTGCAACGATGCGCAATATCCGCCAGAACCTGTTCTTTGCGTTTGTTTATAATTCAGCGGGCGTGCCGGTTGCCGCCGGCGTGCTCTATCCGGTGCTTGGTATTCTGTTGTCACCAATGATTGCTGCGGCGGCGATGAGCTTCAGTTCGGTATCGGTGATTACCAATGCGCTACGGCTGCGCAATGTGCGGTTGTAAGAAGAACAGAATCAGCCCAGGCAGTTTTTGATCCACTTTCCAATTGCAGCGATCTCTTCCGGGCACACGCTGTGCTGCATCGGATAGGTATGCCATTCCACCTCGTACCCTGCTGATTCCAGCGTGCGGCGGGTGGTATCACCCAGCGCGAAGGGTACGACGGGGTCTTCAACGCCATGCGCCATGAGAATGGGAGTATCGCGATTGGCCTGAATGGTTTCCGCATCCAGTTTGTCGGGCAGCAGAAGATAAGAAGACAGCGCCATGATGCCGGCCAGAGCTTCTCCCTGGCGCAGGCCAACGTGCAGGGCCATCGAGCCGCCCTGCGAAAAGCCGGCCAGAATGATATGGCTGGGCGGGATACCATGCATGATTTCGCGTTCAACAAACATCTCGACGGCCTTGGCAGAATGGCGGATGCCTGCTTCATCGTGCTCAATGCCGAAGTCGCCATGCTTGATGTCATACCATGCCGGCATGATATAGCCGCCATTAAGGGTAACCGGCATGGCTGGCGCATGCGGGAAAATGAACCGGATGTGTAAATCCTCTGGTAGGCTCAACTGTGGCACGATTGGCTCAAAGTCATGTCCATCCGCGCCCAGGCCGTGCAGCCAGATGATGCTTGCACGAGGGCTGTTACCGGTTTCTACAGTAAGATGCGGCAGCACATGAAGCGACATGAGAGTAGGTTGTCTAAATCAATCAGGGGATTTGGGTAGACAGGAAAATATAAGCTTACAACCGCTGAGATAAATCCGGTCTGAGTTGTTTCATCTTGTTGCGGAACATCGTTGCAATCCAGCCAAAGCCTTCAGGCGTGGGATGAATTTCATTCTGCCAGTCATTTGGCCCAAGGGTATGATGGGTATCGATAACATAAAAATGCTTGATCTTGTTACTTTGCTGCAAGCCATCAACCATGTCGCCAAACGCCTTGATCAGATAATGGGCAATGCCTTTTTGATCATCGGGGTTGGTGATACCTATTCCATCCATATACGGTTTCATCCAGCTCTTGATAACAGGAATGCCGATAAATTCGACACCCTTGTCGGATGGAATTGGAAGATCGTATTTGTGGGTGATAATCGGGCAGTCCTTGAAGAACTCATCACGGATGAATCCGAGTTCGATAAAGGAAAGTTTTATCTGTTCCAGACGATTTTTGAAACGATCCTGCCGGACAAATTTCTTGGGATCACTGCCCACTGGACGCTTCCGAATTAGCATCGGGAAGTCGAACATGCCAACCATGTCATTGCCTCCCCCGGAGAAGAGGATAAAATCGGGGTTGACGCGCGCATTCGATCCCCTGTCTCTAAATCGGTTGCTGCGTTGCTTCAGATGTCCAAATTCTTTCACCATCGTATGGCGCTGATTGCCGCTAAGCATCGAGGCGGCCTCATCTCCACTGACAGCCCTCTGCAGAATGATTGGATCGCCATCTGCATCATCGTGAATTTCAGTGATAATATTAGTGCCCGGGTAGGCGAACCAGGAGTCGCCTTCGACATAAATTCTCGCTTCATTCTGGTGGGTCAATGCCCATCCTTCGAATTGCTCCATGTCGCGAATAATCGGTATCGACATTTCCTCTGCCTCCCCGGAACTGTATATTGATGGTTTAGTGGCCAACATATCGCAGTGCGTGAAAGATGCCAAGGATGGCAGTGTCCACCGACCGAGTTGCCGCTTTGTGTCTTCGCCGCTTTATGGTGGAATGGCCGCAATGAAACGGCATATGCAAATTCCTGACCACATTCATATTCTTGGCATCTGTGGCACGGCGATGGCCGCCATCGCCAAGCTGGCGAAGGACATGGGCTGCCATGTAACCGGTTCGGATTCTGGCATCTATCCGCCGATGTCCGATTTTCTTAAGGCCGAAGGGATTACCGCGCTGGATGGCTTTGACGCTGCACATCTGGAACCCGCACCTGACCTGGTGATCGTGGGCAATGCGATGAGCCGCGGCAATGTCGAGGTCGAGGCGGTGCTGGACCGTGGGTTACCGTATATGTCCGGCCCCGCATTTATCGACCGCTATGTGCTGGCAGATAAACATGCGGTTGTTGTCGCTGGCACGCATGGCAAAACAAGCACGGCAAGCCTGCTTGCCCATGTGCTGGAAGAAGCGGGACTCGCCCCCGGTTTCCTGATTGGCGGCATCCCGGAAAACTTTGGCAGCGGCGCGCGATTGGGGGAGGGCGAGTATTTTGTACTTGAGGGCGATGAGTACGACACCGCCTTTTTCGACAAACGCTCCAAGTTCCTTCACTACCACACGCGCACGCTGATCCTGAATAATCTTGAATATGACCATGCCGACATTTTTCCCGATCTCGAGGCTATCAAGACCCAGTTTTATCACCTAGTAAGGACGGTTCCGTCTCAAGGGAGAATCGTTGTCAATACTGACGATACGAACTTTGCGGACGTGCTGAATCGGGGCTGCTGGACGCCGCTTATTCCCTTTGGCGAGAAAGGGAAGTCAAAGGCCCACGATGGTTGGCAGTGGGAAGCACTGAGCGATGATGGTTCTGCCTTCCGTTTGTATCAGCAAGGAAAACAGCTGATGGATGTGCAGTGGAGCATGATTGGTGTGCACAACGTTACCAATGCCTGTGCCGTTGCAGCAACAGCGATGGAACTGGGCGTGTCTTTGGAGGTGCTGAAGCAGGCGTTTGAATCGTTTCGTGGCATCCAGCGGCGCATGACGCTGGTCGGCGAGGTGAAGGGTGTGAAGGTGTTCGATGACTTTGCGCATCATCCGACAGCGATTGCCAGCATGGTTTCTTCGGCCAGGGCAAGTATGTCCGGGGAAGGGCGCTTGTGGGTGGTGATCGAACCACGCTCCAACACCATGCGAACGAAGATTCATCAGAGCCGCCTACCGCAGTGTTTCGATGGCGCCGATTTTGTCATTTTCGTTCCGCCTGCACCGCGCGGTATGCAGCAGGACGAACTGTTAGACGTTAATACTGTCTGTCACAATATTGGTGAACATGCGCAGGTGCTGCCGGATGCGGCAACGATTGTGGATTTTATTTCCGCGCACGCGAAAGCAGGAGATTCTGTGCTAATCTTGTCTAATGGCGGGTTTGAAGGGATTCATCAAAGGCTGCTGGCCAGGCTTGGGCAATAAGCTGCGGCCGTTGCAGGACCCGAGCCAGAGAACAATACGCATGGGCAAGCGCCACAAAATGACATGACACAGGCTCGGCGGATATATGATATTGCATATGGGTGCTTTGCATTTTGCGGGGTGACTGCACTTTTCATTGGCGGCCTAAGTTTTATCCCCATGGATAGCGGCACTGCCGGAGTGCTTGGGTTCCTGGTTCTTATCCCGCTTTCCATGGCTGCGCTTGTGGCTGTATTTGTCGGTATTGGCTACACGCTCCGGCTCTACCACCACTGGCCGCTTGTGGCTATTTCACTGTTGTCCGTATTGCTGATGGCCGAGGTGGTGACTGAGTACGGTTCGGTCATGTTCTATAATGCGTCGCCCATATTCTATGGCGCCATCACAAGCGCGTTTTCACTGGTGTGGTTTGTTGTTTATCGCAAACAATGGGGGAATGAGGGCTAGCGCGAGGCTTAACCGGAACCCATTTATTCCTGCTAGGTCCTGGCTCCATAGCGCGCCAGCAGCCGTTCATCAGTCAGCCATGCGTCCAGCTTGTTCTTGCAGCCATGTCGTTCGGCCTTGTCAGTGGCAAATGTGCGCAATCTTTTATTCAGCATCACCAGCACCGCCACGTCGTGTAAATCCTGCTGGCCACCGGCAATGCATTTACTGGTAATATAATCCTTCTCTGAAGCAATGCCTAACTCCACGCGCAGCAACGCATTGTCCAAGCTAACCCCCACATCACTGGCCGGAATAATCTGAAACTCAATGTCTTCGCATATACCTTTTACCACCCATGTAAGCGCATCCGTGGCTTCCCCGTGTTGAATTTCACTGTCAATTCCCGCCTTCTTCAACAGTGAAACAACCTTCGCAGCACTTAAATCGGTTGCCATGTCCACATCGCGGGTAAAGCGCTCAACCCCGTGCATTGCACCGCAGATGCCACCAATCAGCACAGCATGCGGCTCAAGGGTGGCATAGAGCCTCCTTGCCACACTGACCAGACTCATGGCGCCAGCTCACGGTGTGCGGCATACATATCATCCAGACGAAGCAGGCGTTGATAGTAAATGTCATTGGAGATAACCAGTGTGGCATGGCGGTTGTTGATAGTTGTCTGTTTCAGCGTCACCAGTCCCATGGCTGCAAACTCTTTCACATGATCATGCACCCGCCGGTATGGTCGTCCAACAGCCTTGGCAAGCTGGTAAATTGTCACCGGTTCCTGCTGCTGCGCCTGTGTCAGCAACTCACGCTGTTTGCGGGTTAATCTATTATTTGTCATATATGACATATTGAGAGTATAAAGAGACTTCGTCAAGTGTTCGGGCGATTCCGGCGGTGACACTCTCGCAATTTACAATACCAGTTTTGAAATTCTCTCCAGCGGAGTGCTGTCTTTCTTAACCTTATAAGATTAGTAGTTGATAATATTATAAACATATTTAATATTCGCCGCTGATTTTTGCAATTGCGGGGGAATCATGCGAACCAATCGTATCAATGCGACGACACGAATATTGCATTTGCTGATGCTTTTGACCGTCATATATCAGCTGTTCAGTGGGCTTTTCATGGAAGTACCCGAGCCCGGAAAGGTTGTGGGCTGGTCATATATCATGTTTTCCTGGCATATCATGTTTTTTGGATGGCTGGCTTTTTTGCTGGCAAGTGTTTACGCCGCGATTCGTTTTTATGAACCCGGTCAGTGGCAGCGCTTGATGCCCTGGTTTTCCAGTCAGGGCCGTACTGCATTTGTAAAGTCTGCAAAGGAAGAGCTGCCTGGTGTTTTCAAAGGGAAATTACCACTGCCTGAGAAACAGGGCGCGCTGGCAGGGGCCATGCATGGTCTTGGCTTTACGCTGCTGATCTGCATGGGCATGACAGGTGCTTACGTCATGAACGGCGTGCGCTCAGATGGAAGTATGACTCAGGATATGATGTTGTTCCTTGATATGCACTCGCTCTTTGGCGTACTGATATGGGCTTTTCTGATTGGTCACGTCTTCATGGTGATTTATCACCTGATATTGGGGCACCGTCACATCCTGGATATTTTTGAACGCGTGCGTATCCGCTGGCAATAAAGAATTGCTGTCATTTGCTGGTTAGAGGTTCTCATGTCATATCAAAAAAAGTACTCATTTCATCTGATTTTACTGCTTTGTGCCGTCCTTTCGACACCGTGGCTTGCGGTTGCGAAGGATGCGGCTGCACCCGGACAGGGAGATATCTTCGTTGAGCCGCTGGTGAATATGTCATTTGTGTATATTGAGCCTGGTAAATTCATCATGGGAAGTCCTGAAGATGAAGTCGATCGTTACAGTGATGAGCGGCAGCACGAGGTTGAAATCAAAAAGGGTTTCTGGATGGGGCAATACGAAGTGACGTTCGAGCAGTATGACGCCTTTACCCGCGCCACCAGGCGTGCGAAGGCCTATGATCATGAGAGATGGGGGCGTGGTAACCGTCCGGTCATTAACGTTAAATGGTTTTATGCGCATGCGTTTGCAGAGTGGCTGAGCAAGAGGACCGGCCATGTCTATCGCCTGCCGACAGAAGCTGAATGGGAGTACGCAGCACGGGCAGGCACGGCGACAGCATTTTCCTTTGGCGATCATGTTGGCGGTATGGATAACCACTCTTTTTTCAAGAAATTGCTGGATGTTGGCAAGGCCAATGCGGATGAGCAGAAGGCATTGATGGATGAGTACGCCTGGTATGGAGAAAATGCTCACCAGCAAACGCATCCGGTCGGTGAAAAGAAGCCCAACCCATGGGGACTGTATGATATGCACGGCAATGTCTGGGAATGGACATGTTCGGTCTATGCGGAAGGTTATGATGGCGGTGAACAGACATGCGTGTCCGATGCGAAGTCGAACGATAAGCGTTCGGTACGTGGCGGTGCATGGTCATTCTATGCCAAGGGCATGCGCTCGGCGGATCGCCGCTTCTTTGCGCCGGTGAACCGATTGGCCTACATCGGCTTCCGTCTCGTCCGCGAGCAGTAATCCAGACATCTCACCCTGGATTCAAGCCAGAGCAATCACAGCTGGTACTACCTGAACCCGCTCTTCATCGCTATGCTTCCGGGCCATGCGATATTCACGATTCTTTGCTCCGACTCTACGGGATGATCCGGCTGATGCCGAGGTTGTTTCCCACAAACTGCTGCTACGCGCCGGTTTTATCCGGCGTGTGACTTCCGGCGTGTACGATTTCCTACCGCTGGGACTGCGTGTGCTGCGCAAGATCGAGACAGTTGTGCGCGAAGAAATGAACCGTGCCGGAGCCCAGGAGCTCTTGATGCCGATGGTGCAGCCTGTTGAACTCTGGCAGCAGTCCAAACGCTGGGACAAGTATGGGCCGGAGTTGCTGCGTTTTCGTGACCGGCACGATCATGAGTCCTGCCTCGGGCCAACGCATGAGGAAGTAATCTGCGATCTGGTGGCCCGCGAGCTGCGCTCCTACAAACAATTGCCGATGAATCTGTATCAGATACAAAGCAAGTTCCGCGATGAGATTCGCCCGCGCTTCGGCCTGATGCGCGGGCGCGAGTTCGTCATGAAGGATGCCTATTCCTTCCATGCAGATGATGCGTCTCTGGCGGCTGAATATCAGAATATGTTTGATGCTTACACGCGCATCTTCACGCGTCTGGGGCTCAAGTTCCGGGCTGTTGAGGCCGATACCGGTACGATTGGCGGCAACAATTCGCATGAGTTTCATGTGCTGGCCGAGTCCGGTGAGGATGTCATTGCGCATTGCTCCAAGTGTGAATATGCGGCTAATGTCGAAAAGGCACAGTCGCAACGTGAATGCGTGAATGGCAAAGCCGGTAAACTGGCCAAAGTTTCCACGCCGAAAGTGACTTCGGCAGAAGATGTGGCGGCCTTTCTGAAAGTGAAGCAGGACATACTGGTTAAGACACTCATCTACCGTGTTAGTGGCGGGCCGGATGACGGTGCTATTATTGCGGCATGTGTGCGCGGTGACGATCAGTTGCAGGAAGTGAAGCTTGTGCGCGCACTTGAGGCTACCGCGATTGAAATGGCCACGGATGAGGAGATTACAGGCATCGGCGGCGTTGCCGGCTTTGTTGGACCAAACGGTTTGAAGGCCAAGGTATTATTCGATAACACCCTGAGTGGCGCAGCGGGGCTGGTTACCGGAGCCAACAAAGTCGATATGCATGTTACCGGTCTGGATGTCTCCCGTGATATGCCGGACGCCCAGTTTGCTGATCTTCGGGAGACACAGACTGGCGATAGCTGTGCACAATGTGGTGGTTCAATCGATCTTTCGCGTGGCATTGAGGTTGGGCATGTGTTTGAACTGGGTCGTTGTTATGCCGAGCCGATGAAGGTGGAATTTCAGGATAAGGATGGTAAACGCGCTGTGGCCACGATGGGCTGCTATGGCATCGGTATTTCGCGCCTGGTGGCGGCGATTGTTGAGCAGTGCTATGACGAAGCAGGTATTTGCTGGCCGGTGCATCTGGCGCCATTTCATGTTTCTCTAATCTCGCTTGGACAGAGTGACGCGGTGATGCAAGTTTCTGAGAAGATTTACAGGGAATTATCCGATTCGAGTCTTGATGTGCTGTGGGATGAGCGCAAGGAACGCCCGGGCGTAAAATTCAAGGATGCCGAGCTGATGGGTATACCGGCGCGCGTTGTCGTGGGGGACCGTGGACTGGAAAAGGGCGTGATTGAAATCCACAACCGTAGCGGAGATGCCGAGGAAGCTGCACTCGAATTCGTTAAAGATGCTGTCATCCGATTGCTTGAGGGCGCGGCTTGCTGAGCCGGGAAGCTATCAGGGCCTATCTGCACGGAGATTCAGCCAAGGGCCTACTGGCTGGCGTGCTTGTTGTCGGGTTTGCGATTTCATTGCCATTCTGGTTGATGAGTACGCCGGAAGAAAAGCAGCAGCTGGCTCACAAAACCACGGCCATGCAGGTTGTGGAAAGCAATGTGGGTCCGCTGGACATGAAACCGGAAGAGCAGGAACAATTACGCCAGATGCTTCGTCCTGCACCTGAGACATCGGAGCCGGATTTTGAGGAAATGGTGTGGCTGAAGGATATGTCACAGTTGATCCGGCCATGGGTTAGCGATGACGCCGAAGCCGAAAACATTGCCCGCTGGGTATATGTGTACAGTGTGCGTTTCGAGCTTTCTCCCGAACTGATTCTGGGCGTGATTGCCGTGGAATCGCGCTTTGATCATTTTGCCATCAGTAATGTCGGCGCGCGCGGCCTGATGCAGGTCATGCCATTCTGGAAGGAACAGCTTGGCTCGCCCGATGACAATCTGTTCGAAATTGAAACCAATCTTCGTTATGGCTGTGCTGTCATCCGCCATTATCTGGATCGTTACGGCAAGCTTGGCAAAGCGCTTGCGGCGTATAACGGTTCACTGGGTCGCCACAAATATCCCAACAAGGTTTTTGCCCAGATGAAACGGTTCAAGGCGAGCCGCATCGATATATAAGAAGCTCTGAATAAGCCTTATGTAGCCGTGACAGCGGCTTTGAGCACATTCATAAACATTGTTGGGGTAAGGCGTCTGGTTTGCGTGTTGTAACGCGAGCAGTGGTAACTGTCGAACAAATATCGCCCGTCCGGAAGTGTATGCCTGGCGCCATGCGCGAATTTCAGCGAAGATAGTTTCAGCCCGTAAACACGCAGCACAGCTTGATGCGCAATCAGTCCCAGGGTCAGTAATCTGCAATCATCCGGAAGGTCTTCGATTTCCGTTTTAAGAAAGGGATTACAGCTGTGAATCTCGGATGTCTCCGGCTTGTTCTGCGGTGGCAGGCATTTAACGGCATTGGTGATACGTACGCCATGCAGCTTCAGTCCATCTGTCACATGCTCCGAAACAGGAGATGAGCTCAAGCCAAGCTTATGCAGGCTCTTATACAACAGGATACCGGCAAAATCTCCGGTAAACGGACGCCCTGTACGATTGGCGCCATGCATGCCGGGTGCCAGGCCCACTATCAGAAGACGCGGGTTCGGATCACCAAAGGCTGGTACCGGAGAGGCGTGATACTCCGGGTGCTGGCCGCGCACTCCATCAAGAAAGTTTGCTAATCTCGGGCAGCGCCTGCACTCTGAATAGAAGCAGGGTTCAACCACCAAGTTGCACCTTCAGCTGGCTGGCAAGCTGGCGCAGGGCCCTGCCGCGATGAGAAACAGAAGCCTTTTCCTTCGGCGTGGCCGAGGCGAAGCTTTTGCCAAGCTCCGGACAAAAGAAAAGCGGGTCATAGCCAAAGCCTTGTGTGCCATTAAAGTGTTCGAGAATGATGCCATCCACGTACCCCTCTACAGTGATCGGCGGGGCATTATCCGGGAATGCCATGTGCAAATGGCATGTGAAATGGGCTTTGCGGTTTGTTTGGCCGGTAAGTTCTTGCATCAGCTTGGCATTATTTGCGGCATCGTCTGCATCCTCACCGCCAAAACGGCTGGAGAAGACGCCGGGCGCGCCATTCAGGGCATCGACGCAGAGCCCTGAATCATCTCCCAAAGCAGGTTGATGGTTTGCGTGACAAAATGCCTCGGCCTTTTTACGGGCATTGGCGGCAAAGGTGTCTCCGTCTTCGATGACATCCACGAAACAGGTTTCTTTGACGGGTACGGTCTCAATACCGAGCACGTTCATAATAGCCTCGATTTCCTGCCGCTTTTTCGGATTTTTACTGGCGATGACCAGCCGCATTAAGCGATGACAGCCTTCTTCTGATAAGAAGCCAGCGTGGCTATGCCGTTATCCGCCAGATTCTTGAGCGTCAGGACTGCCTCCCAGGCAAGCGGCTTGTCTTCGGCTGTTGCCTGAACCTCGATAACGCCGCCATCAGGTGTCATGACAAAATTAGCATCCATCTGTGCCTTGCAGTCTTCGCTGTATTGAAGATCCAGCAGCGCCTGGTCTTCGACCACTCCACAGCTGACGGCTGCGACCTGATTGATGACAGGATCAGTATCCAGCACGCCATCTTTAAGCAGCTGGTTGACGGCACTGCGCATCGCGACCCAGGCGCCGGTGATGGCCGCCGTGCGTGTGCCCCCATCTGCCTGCAACACATCGCAATCCAGCGTAATAGTGCGGGGACCAAGTTGTTCCAGGTTGACCACGGCGCGAAGCGAACGGCCAATTAATCTCTGGATTTCAACAGTGCGTCCACCCTGTTTTCCCCGTGCTGCTTCCCGGCCGCCACGCGTATGGGTAGCTCTTGGCAGCATGCCGTATTCGGCTGTCACCCAGCCTTGCTCGGTGCTGCGAAGAAATGGTGGCTGCTTCTCCTCAACACTGGCCGTGCACAGTACGCGTGTGTGGCCAAAGCTGATCAGGGCTACACCTTCTGCATGGATGTTAAAACTCGTGTCGATGGTGACAGGGCGAAGTTCGCTTGCCTTACGATCATGACGCATGTTGTCTTCCCCGGATTACAGAGATTTGCGCAGCCATTCCTTGATCTGAGCTGCCTGCTTCATGCCGGCAAATATACGCCCATCACGGGCAATCATTGTCGGGGTGCCATGAATATTCAGCTGCTGGCCGATCAGCTGAAGAGCATCAATCGGTGTTTCGCAGGATGTCTTTGGCAGCGACTTGTTTTCAAGCATGATCTGCTTCAGTGCCTTGTGCTGGTCTTTGGCGCACCATATGGATTCCGCCTTGCCACGCGCCTTGGGATGCAGCTTGGTGAGGGGATAGAGGAAGGTGTAAACCTTGATCCCTTGCAGCTGATCCAGTTCAATCTCCAGCTTACGGCAGTAGGGGCAGTCGGGATCGGTAAAAACGGCCATTTCAAGGCCATTGGGGTCACCGGATACGATGGCCTTATCCAGCGGCAACACAGACCAGTCAATGCGGTTGATTTCTTCCAGCCGGGCTGCCGTGAGGTCTTCCTTGGTGCTGGTGTTGAAGATGTGTCCGCCAGCGATCAAATGACGCCCGTCCCGGTCGGTATAATACAGGTTCTTGCCGGACTGGATTTCGTACAGGCCTTCGATGGGCGCCGGCCTGATAGCATCAACCCGGATATCTGACATCGCCTTGCGCAAGCGCAGTTCGGTTTCTGCTGACACAGCCGATTCTGCGTATGCGCTTCCGGCAGGAAGCATGGAGGCGGATAGCAGCATGACGGCAAAAATAAAAAACAAAGGCATGGAAACTCCTGTCGGTTGCGTTATTTCACCGGATGCTGTCTGCTGGTCCGGATTCAGGCAAGGGGAAACTGTCGCCTGCCTGGAATATGCCTATGGCGTCAGTCCGCTGAGGATAGCTTGGCTGAACCGCCTGTTTGACCAGGGCCGTGCGCCCAGTTCTGTGCGGCGGATACTACCATCAGCATTAATAATCAGCGTACTTGGCAATCCGCGCACGCCCATACGGGAGGCCGCAGATGAGTCGCCATGCAGGGCAGGAAATGTGATGTTTTCTACCTGCAGGTATTCACTTGCATTGGCAATACTGCGGTCCAGCGATACCGGAATCAATTGCACTTCCGGATGCTGGCTGCTCCATGCCTGCAATTGCGGCATTTCAGCCCGGCAGGGTGGACACCAGCTGGCCCAGAAATGCAGCAGTACGGGTTTACCTTTGAAATCGGCCAGCGAGTGAGTTGCTCCCTTGGCATCGTTCCACTGGTATTCCACTGCGAACAAAGGGGGCACGGTAAGCAGCAGCATGGCCAGGGCGGGAATAACAAGCATCTTGAATTTAGACATATATATGGGCTCCTCAGGAAATTTTGGAGTAGTCGCGCCAGCGCATGTTTTCTTGCACGGCATGTTTTTCTCCGTACAGTGTACGCTATGCAACGCTTCATGGCACTCGCACTGATTGCGGCCCTTGTTTCCGTCAGCAGCATTCCGCTACTGCCGGGAGTGTCTGTTTGTGCGTATGCGGCCGAGCGCGTGGCCGATGATTGCGATACCTGTCATGCCGATACACAGATGCATGACATGCAAATGCATGATATGCATATGGACATGGCGCATGAGATGGGGTCATCAGCGATGATGCCGCATCACACCACCGAGAAACATGCTGCGGAGCATTCTTCGGACAAGGCAGAAGCGGCGCAGGATCACCACGCGAAGCTGTCACCGAAAGCACAAAGTTGCCGCATCGAATGCGGTTGTGGCTGTCATCACAGCGCCGATGGCTTCCCCAACGCTTTTTCGCCACATGTATTTTCGGATCATGGGTTGGGCCTGCTGACGGTTGTGATCCATGTTGCAGTGCCTGCGCCTGCAGTGCCTGCTTATATGTCCGGCCGCGTTCCACTCCCTCCTCCCGAACTGTCTTAATCCTTCCAGACTGATTGTGTGATCCCGGCGGAACATCCGACCGGGGCGTACTCGCGTCCGCCGTTTGGTATGGCGCGGAAGAGATAAGATATTAAAGGAGATTTTTACAATGAAACGATGGATAAATTTCGCATTGCTGGCGGGAATGCTCATGGTATTCCTGCCCGGTAATGCACAAGCCTATATGGGCATTTGCTGCGCCAAGTGTGGCGGCAATATGCCGATGAATATTCCGGGCGGCGGCGTGCCGGAAACCCATGAATTCCGCTTCAAGATTACCCCGATGTTTATGCGTATGGAGGGCCTGCGTGATGGCACCAGCCGCGTGGATGGAGCAAGCCTGCTGGGCATGCCGGCCATGGGCAAGTTCATGGCCGTACAGGAAAATATGGACATGGCCATGCTCAACATCGCCTTGGGATACAGCTTTACCGACGATTTCTTTGCCGGTGTTATGGGCATGTATCAGGACAACAACATGGATATGAAATTCAATGTTCCCATGCAGGGGATGACCGGCGTGCCTGGCTATACGATGGAATCAAACGGTTTCGCCGATACCATGCTGATGGCCAAATATCGCCTGTTTGCTGACGATCCGCTGATCCCGACCAGTCAGGCATCCCTGTTTCTGGGGCTAAGCCTGCCGACCGGTTCGATCAGTGAGCGCAACACTACGCATCCACTGGCCATGCGGCAGAAAGAATTGCTGCCCTATGGCATGCAACTGGGCAGTGGCTCGTTTGATCCGATGTTCGGACTTTTATATCAGGGCTCATCGTCACCGCTGTGGTGGGGTCTGAACGGCACCTTTACCGGCCGTGTTCACGACAACAGCCGCGATTATCGCCTGGGTCACAGGGTCAATGCCGATGCCTACCTGATGTACCAGCTACGCTATGATACGGTGTTTGAGGTTCAACTGAATTATGACTGGCAAGGTGATATCCGCGGTCAGGCCGATGAGGCGCTGACCGGCGCTTCGGGCCATGCCACACAGGGCGATCCCACTTCAATGTTCATGACGCCATTGTGGGACCCGCTTAATTACGGTGGGCACAACCTGTTCACAACACTTGGTGTTCAGTGGCAACCGGCGCCGCTGCACATTCTCAATCTGCAGGTTGGTCTGCCGCTATATCGCAACATCAACGGCCCGCAGTTGGAGAGAGACTGGCGCGTGTCATTGACCTGGTATATCGAATTTCCGACCAGCAAGAGCGTTCGCTATAGCGGACAAAAAGACCGGCCCAGCACACTCGGGTTTTAGGGGGGATATGATATGAAAATGATTTGTTACATCATCGCGGCATGGCTGGTTTTTACCGCGCCAGCGCACGCAACGACTCCCATTCCGGATGCCGATTCGCCGCAGGCCAGGGTCTATGTCGCCAAATGCAGTGGTTGTCATGTGCTGCCGCATCCAAAGCGGCTGCATTTTGAACAGTGGCGGCATATGCTGAAGCTGATGGATCGGCGCATGGCCGAGCGTGAGGTGCCACTGCCCAGTATTGAGGAGCGCCAGGCCATTGTGGACTATCTGAAGGCGCATGCGCGGTAAGCAGGGGTATGACGGTGTCCAAACGGGCGCCGTCATCCTGCCTTTACCGAAATGACATAAGGAGAAATCGATGACACGCTATATTTTATTATTATTTACATGGGTACTGATGACGGCAGCTGCATCAGCCGAGGTCATTGTTGAAAAGGCATGGGTGCGTCAGCCGCCGCCGGTGGCCGAAACAGCCGCAGGTTATATGACGCTGAGCAATTCTGGTGATGCGGCAGTCGAAATTACTGCTGCCGGTAGCGATGTATCCGCAACCGCCGAAATCCATGCCATGCGTATGCAGGGGGATATGATGCACATGCAGCATCTGTCGAAGGTCACCATTCCTGCGCGTGGAACGCTTGAGCTGTCACCCGGCGGCATGCATCTGATGTTGCTCGGATTGAAGCACCCGCTGCAGGCAGACCAGCGGGTGAAGATCACATTGTATTTTGCCGATGGCGGCAGGCTCGACATTCAGGCGCCGGTGCGTGACATGCGTAAGCGTCACAGGCATGAATCTCATGAAGAGTCTCATCATGGGTTCGAGCATGAATCCGAGGACCACCACGATGCATACGAAGAAGAGGGCCATGGTCATGGACGCCACGGTGGCCATCATTGAAGAGCCTTCTGAGATTTGGTTTGTCGGGTCTGATGCTTGCCGTACTGGCCTTCCCATTTCAGGCCAGTGCTGATGCGTTTTCTGACATGGGGGTCATCAGGCCCAAAGTCAGCCTGCCTGCTCCGGCCTTTGAGCTGTCGAACATGAACGGGGAGATGCAAATGCTGAGCCGCTACCGGGGAAAGATTGTAATGATTCATTTCTGGGCGACCTGGTGCATCCCATGCCGCACGGAAATGCCGGCCATTCACCGTATGTCCAAGTCATTTGATGACAAAGGATTGAAAGTTCTTTGCATCAATGTGGATCGCGGCAATCGCAAGGGAGTCGAGACCTTCATGCAGGATATCGGCTTGCATTTTCACACCCTGCTTGATCCTGAGGGAGAGGTGCGCAAGCAGTATGAGATATTCGCCCTGCCAACAGCCTATATCATCGACCGGGACGGGAAGTTTATTGGGCGTATTATTGGCGAACGGAATTGGGATAGCTCTGAAAGCAGGGCACTGATCGAATACCTGCTCGCGCCAGCTGACAAGTGATGTGTATATACGCCAAGTGCAAGGCGCATTTGCGGGCATAAAACTTGCGCACAGCTTTGCATTGACCGGAGTCCCCACTCTGAACAGCATCACTGGCCGGCGGTTTTCCGCCGGTCAGTTTCATAAAGGAGACGGCATTGGCTTCATTTTTTTCCAGACTATCGAAAGGGCTGGGCCGTAGCCGCGACGGGCTGGCCGAAATGCTTCCCGGCAGGGACAGGGTCGAACTTTCCGAAGCGGAATGGCTGGACATTGAGGATGGCCTGATTATGGCCGATTGCGGTGCTGTACTGTCAGTCGAATTGATCGAGAAGGCCAGGAAAGATCGTCGTGATCCACTGGGCGCACTAAAGCAGGCCATGCGCGAAGCTTTCCCTGACAGCAGTCCCGTCGCATGGCCTGATGAGGGCCCGATGGTCATGCTTGTGGTCGGCGTAAATGGCACAGGCAAGACGACCACCATCGGCAAACTGGCGACGTTGTTTCGTGAGCAGGGCAAGCGCGTGCTGGTAGGAGCGGCGGACACCTTCCGCGCCGCGGCGGTGGAACAACTGGCTGTATGGGTGGAGCGTGCCGGCGCCGATATGGTACGTCAGCATGAAGGCGCCGATCCGGCGGCGGTGGCTTTTGATACCGTACAGCGTGGCGTGGCCCGGGCCTACGATGTGGTGATTGTCGATACGGCCGGACGTGTACAGACGGATCGAGGCCTGATGGATGAGCTGGCCAAGGTGCGGCGCGTCGTTGGCAAGGCGCTGGAAGGCGCACCGCATGAAGTCTGGCAGGTGGTCGATGGCGGCACCGGCCAGAATGCCGTGGTACAGGTGGAACGTTTCCGCGAAGTGGCCGGCACGACAGGACTGATCGTGACCAAGCTTGATGGCACGGCCAAGGGCGGCATCGTGCTGCAACTGTCACGAAAATTCGGTCTTCTGGTGCGTTATATCGGCGTCGGCGAGGCTCTGGAGGATCTGTTACCGTTTGATGCCGATGCCTTTGTTGACAGTCTTCTTCCCGGCACCGGCTAGGAGCGCCGCATCTGCCGTGCTGATGCAAAACAACTGAGCATCATGGTCGGTTATATGCTATAAGTAGTTGCATGATCCAATCAGGGAAACATTCCCCATTGAAGATGATTCTGGCCATGATGGGTATCATCTTCATGGCGGAAACGCTGGTCATGGTGCTCTTCTACTTTGCCGGCGAAGCGACCAGTCTGACTGTTGCCCTGACGGACGCGTCGCTGTTATCGCTGCTGATTGCCGCGCCGATGTATTTCATCATTTTTCGGCCATTGCAACAGCAGCAACTCCGGATTGCGGAAAACGAAGAGTGGCTCAGAACCATCACGG
>JBHHXG010000018.1:0-28187 GCA_046756985.1 Mariprofundaceae bacterium
TCCTCGAAAAACTCCAGCGCAATGGCCGGGAACATGGCATAGGACAACACGTCTTCAACAGACTTCGCCTTGTCACCGACATCGCGGGTCAGCGTATCCAGTTCCGGCTGCAGCAAATCGGCCGGGCGCACGTCAACGGCTTCCTCGCCGCCAAGCGCCAGTTTACGCACCTCTTCGTTAATCACGCCCAGCGCCTTGCCATACATGCCCTTCAGGTAAGATTTAGTTTCGTTGGTAATGACCTTGTACTTCTTGCCTGAAACGACATTGAGCACCGCCTGTGTACCGACAATCTGGCTGGTCGGGGTGACCAGCGGCGGATAGCCGAAGTCTTCGCGCACACGCGGGATTTCGTCGAGCACATCATCCATCTTGTCAAGCGCATCCTGCTCTTTGAGCTGGTTGGCAAGGTTCGAAATCATGCCGCCGGGAATCTGGTTGATGAAAACGCGGGTATCTACGCCTGTAGCATCCGATTCAAAGCGCTTGTACTTCTTGCGCACTTCGCGGAAATAGGCCGCGATGTCCTGCAATAGTTGCAGATCGAGCCCTGTATCGTATTCGCTGCCGGCGAAGGCAGCGACCATGGCTTCGGTTGGCGGATGCGATGTACCGCCGGCAAGCGGGGAAATCGCCGTATCGATGATATCACAGCCGGCATGTACTGCCTCCCATTGCACCATTTCGGCTACGCCAGCCGTAGCATGGCTGTGCAGATGAAGCGGGATCGAGACGGCTTTTTTCAGCGCTGTCACGAGTTCACGCGTGGATGCTGGCGTTAAAAGGCCAGCCATGTCCTTGATGGCCAGCGTATCGCATCCCATGTCTTCGAAGCCCTTACCGAGTTCGACAAAATGTTCCAGCGTATGCACGGGACTGGTCGTGTAGCAGATCGTGCCTTCGGCATGTTTGCCATTTTCCTTGACCTGACTGATGGCGACACGAACATTGCGCAGATCGTTCATAGCATCAAAGGTACGGAATACATCCACGCCATTGGCTGCTGCCATATCGACAAACTTTTTGACGACATCATCGGCATAATGCCGGTAGCCAAGCAGGTTCTGGCCCCTGAGCAGCATCTGGATCGGTGTGTTCGGAAGCGCCTTGTTTAGTTCACGCAGGCGCACCCACGGGCCTTCCTTCAGGTAACGCAGACAGGTATCGAATGTGGCCCCGCCCCATGCCTCGATGGACCAGAAACCCACCTGATCAAGCTTTTTACAGATCGGCAGCATGTCGTCGAGTCGCATGCGCGTGGCCAGCAGGGACTGATGTCCGTCACGCAGCGCCAGTTCGGTAATCGCCAGTTTTCGTTTCTTTTGCGTCATGTTCTCAATCCTTTTCCGGAATCCTACTACAGGCCTGCGTGTGCTGCGATGGCTGCGGAGACTGCTGCAGCGATATCCTCACGCGGCTCAAAGGGGATATAATCCAGCAGTTCCGGATGCCCATCCAGAAAACCGGTATGGAATACACCGTCCAGGAAGTCTCCCGAAGCGGCAATTTGGCGGTAGAAAGGCAGCGTTGTGCGCACGCCGCGGATATCGTATTCAGCCAGGGCACGTCTGGCCCGTGACACGGTACGTTTCCAGGTCGGTCCCCAGATGGTGAGTTTGGCGCACATCGAATCGTAATGCGGTGGAATGGTATAACCCGGATAGACGCACCCATCCACGCGAATGCCCGGCCCGCCCGGTGAGAAATAGCGGGTGATGCGGCCGGGTGTTGGCAGAAAGTTATTCTGCGGGTCTTCGGCATTGATACGGAACTCGATGGCATGCCCTTTCAGCTGTAGCTCTTCCTGGGTAAGGGGGAGTGGTTTGCCTGCGGCGATGCGAATCTGCTGCGCCACGATGTCCACGCCGGTAATTGCCTCGGTGATCGGGTGTTCCACCTGCAGTCGCGTATTCATTTCCATAAAAAAGAAGTTGTGCTCATGGTCAACGAGGAACTCAACCGTACCAGCGTTGACGTAATTGACCGCCTTGGCGGCCCGCACGGCCACTTTACCCATAGCGGCGCGCAGTTTGTCATCGATAAAGTTGGATGGGGCAATCTCGATCAGCTTCTGGTTGCGGCGCTGGATGGAGCAGTCCCGTTCAAACAGGTGCAGTACGTTGCCATGCGTATCGGCCAACACCTGAAACTCGATGTGGTGCGGTTCGACAATACATTTTTCCATAAATAGTTCATCACTGCCAAATGCGGCCGATGCCTCACGCTGGGTGATGACATAGTTTTCGCGTAATTCTTCTTCATTGTCACAACGCCGGATACCACGGCCACCGCCACCGGCTGCGGCCTTGAGCATTACCGGATAGCCCATATCTATAGCCAGCTGGATGGCTTCTTCAACGCTTTTCAGCGAGTCTTCGGAACCTGGAATGACGGGTACGCCAGCGGCAATCATGGCAGCGCGCGCCTGGGTTTTGCTCCCCATGTCGCGAATGGCTTCGGGCGAGGGCCCGATATATGTGATTCCAGCTTCGATGATGGTATGGGCGAAATCGGGATTTTCCGAAAGAAAGCCATAACCGGGATGCACGGCATCGCAGCCGGTTTTTGTGGCAATATCCACGATACGATGGATATTCAGGTAGCTTTTAACCGGGTCCGGTCCGATCAGTACTGCCTGATCGGCTTTCTTGACATGCAGAGCGCGGCTGTCCGCCTCGGAATAAATCGCCACGGTTTCAGCCCCCAGTTCCCGGCAGGAACGGATGATGCGGATGGCGCATTCTCCACGGTTGGCAACCAGTATGCGTTTGAACAAGCGGACAGTCTCCTTCACAATACCTTCTGTGGGCGTGCGATGATAACCGCAGCAGGCATTTCAAACAAATCAGGATGCAAGCCGTTTGCTGCCTGGCGGCATTCCACGTAATGTGCCGCTGTTGCAAGTATAAGGAGTTACGATGTTTGGATTGGGTACGACCGAGCTGATTCTGATTCTGGTGATTGTGCTGGTGCTGTTCGGTGCCAAGAAGCTGCCGGAAATGGGGGCGGGGCTTGCCAAGGGTATCAGGAGCTTTCGCAAGAATATTTCTGAAGAGGAACAGTCGAAAGATACGGATACACCGAAGGATGACAGCAATAACGCCTGATTCTGTCTGCTTCATGCGGGGCTGCTGAATGCCTGACATTGGTCTGTTTGAGCTGATTCTGATTGGCGCGCTGGCGTTTGTCGTGCTCGGACCGGAGCGCTTGCCGGAATTCTTCGGCCAGATCGGACGCATGCTGCGCCATGCCCGCATGTGGGTGGGTGAACTGAAGCATCAGTGGCAGCAGGAAACCCGCGAAGTCCGAGGAGACGTGGATAAGGTGCATGATGCGGTCTCAGGGAGCATCAGCACGATAGAGGATGCTGCGCCCGATTCGGATACGGATGCGGCAAAACCCAAATGACAGAGAACACCCAACAGAACAATCCGGAGAACAGTCAAGTTTCCGTGCTGTCACATCTGCGGGAGCTTCGCCGTCGGCTCAAAGTTGCTGTGATTGTTTATGTCATCGGCGTGATGGTCCTGATGAATTTTTCCGATGCGGTGTTCGATTTTATGTCCGAGCCCTTACGGGCAGCGCTGCCGGAGGGACAACCGCTGATTTTTCTAAATGCGCCGGATGTGTTTTTTACTTATCTGAAAATTGCGCTGGTACTGAGCCTGTTTGCCACCGCTCCTATCACCTTTTACCAGCTCTGGGCCTTTGTTGCACCGGGATTGTATCAGCATGAAAAGCGGGTATTTCTCAGCTATTTCATAGCCAGTGTCGGCTTGCTGCTGGCCGGTGGCGCCTTTGCCTTCTATGTTGTCTTTCCACTGATTTTCGAGTTTTTCCTTGGCTTTTCGACCGACACGATTCAGGCCATGCCGGCAGTGAAAGAGTATCTGTCGCTGGCGCTCAAACTGCTGTTTGCTTTCGGTCTGAGCTTCCAGATACCGATCATCGTCCTGATTCTGGTGCGTCTTGGGTTTGTCGAGGTTGCAGGCCTTACTGCCAAGCGGCGTTACGTCATTGTCTGGGCCTTTATTTTCGCTGCCATACTGACGCCACCGGATATTATCTCGCAAGCCCTGCTGGCTCTGCCGATGATGCTGCTCTATGAGCTCGGCATTATGCTGGCCAGGATAGAAAGAAAGCCTGAGGTTCAGCAGGCGGAATAATCTCACCCCTGCTGGATGGGAGGGTCACACTCAACATGCCCTTGCTTGTGATAGTTTCTGTCAGTCCCGCCAAATCATAGCCAATTCCACAAAGCGATTGGTATTCTGTACGTGGTGTTCATTATTCTGTAGCATCCACACATGCCAGTTTCATCACGAGTTCATAACCTGCGCGAATCTAAGGGGTTGTCGCTGCGCGCCTTGGCAGAAGCGGCTGGCGTGAGTCCTGCCACGCTGTCGCAAGTCGAGTCCGGCCAGACATCGCCTTCTGTAGCCACATTGGAAAAGCTTGCGGATGGGTTGGGCATGAGTGTTGCCGCTTTTTTTCTGGATGAGAGCGAGGAAGAAGATATCGAGGTGTTTTCGCTCTCTGATCGGCCTGAGGTCAAGTTGAGCGGTGGAAGCACCCTGATTCCACTGGCTGCACGACACTATCCCGTAGGCTTCGAACCTATTCTTGTACGGCTGGAGCCCGGTGGTGAATTCGACGAGGATTTGTATGGTATCAGCAGCAGCCATGCTTATGCTTGGGTGCGTCTTGGCAGCGCGACGCTTGAATGCAATGGCCACTGCTTTCCAGTTAGTGAAACACAATCAGTCTATTACGATCCACGTAAGCCGCATAACTGGCGGAATTCGGCTGATGAAGTATGCGAGTTGCTGATTGTGAGGTCACGGTAATGGCCCTGACTATTGGGCTTGCAGCCATGGCACTGACACTGTTGGCAGCCATTGTGTCGCCTTTTCTGGGACGTTGTGCCTGTGCGCAACGCTTCGCTGTTTCATTATTGCTGGCCGCTGCCGGCGGCCTGGCGGTGGTTGCCGGATTTTTAATGCTTCTGATACAGGAAGAAGCTGGCACCATGTTACTGCCGATTGGCCTTCCATGGTTGCCGATGCACCTGCGTATGGATGCTCTATCCGGTTTTTTTCTGTTGACGATTGGTTCTCTGTTGGCACCGGTTGGCATCTATTCAGTAGGCTATTTAAAAAAACTTGAGGAAGAAGGGAGTCTGACGCAGCTCGGTGTTTTCCTGCCGTTATTTGTGCTGGGCATGCTGGGGGTGGTGTTGGCCGATGATGCCTACACTTTCATGGTTTTCTGGGAGTTAATGAGCCTCTCCTCCTATTTTCTGGTGACGTTTGAGCATGACAGGGAAGAAAATCGCCGGGCAGGATTCCTCTATTTACTGATGGCCCATGTGGCGGGGCTTTTAATTCTGGGTGCGTTTGCCGTGCTTTACGCTGCGGGCGGCGCATTTACGTTTGAAGCAATGCGTACAGCCGACATCAGCCCGGCGTGGGCTACGGTCGCCTTTCTTCTGGCAGGATTTGGTTTTGGCATGAAAGCGGGTGTTATACCGCTGCACGCCTGGCTTCCTGAAGCTCACCCCGTGGCTCCAAGCAATGCCTCGGCGCTTATGAGCGGCATTATGCTCAAAGTAGCGATTTTCGGGTTTTTGCGTGTTATATGGGATCTGGTCGGCATACATGACTTCCAGTGGTGGTGGGGCGCGCTGGTGCTTGCAGCTGGTTCGGCTTCGGCAGTGACAGGAGTATTGCTGGCCTTGCAGCAACACGACCTCAAACGCCTGCTGGCTTATCACTCAGTGGAGAATATCGGCATTATCCTCATTGGGATGGGGCTGGCGATGGTTTTCATTACCTTCGGCCACCCTCTGATGGCGGCGCTGGGTTTGATCGCGGCACTTTATCACACCATCAACCATGCCTTGTTCAAGGGCTTGCTGTTTATGGGCGCAGGCGCAGTCCTGCATGCGACTGGTACGCGCAACATGGAACAAATGGGCGGCCTGATTCACCGCATGCCTGTGACTGCCGTTGTGTTTCTGGTTGCCTGCATTTCGATTTCAGCATTACCCCCATTCAATGGTTTTGTTTCTGAGTGGCTGACTTTCCAGACGGCATTGCTGGCGCCGCAACTGGAGGGCACGTTGCTGGCTGCGCTGATTCCATTCTCTGCCTCCATGCTGGCTCTTGCGGGGGCGCTTGCTGCGGCCTGTTTTGTCAAAGTCTTTGGCATTGTGTTTCTGGGCCATGCACGCTCGCATCATGCCACCGATACGCATGAAGCCGATGGCTGGATGAGGGTGGGTATGGTGATTCCCGCCGTGTTGTGTTTGCTCCTTGGCGTATTGCCAACTTTTTTTATTCCGCTGATTGATGCTGTTCCACAGGCATTGATTCATGTCTCTCTGGGCGAGTCCATCCATGCAGAAGGATGGTTATGGCTCACGCCCGTCGATGCAGATCGGGCCTCTTTCTCAGCTCCGATGATGCTGATTGGTATGCTGACTCTGGGTGCGGTGATTTTCTGGCGGCTGCATCCCAAAGGCGTGCGCATTCATCGTGGTCCGATGTGGAGTTGCGGGCATCCGCATTTGAATCCCCGCATGCAATATACGGCCACGAGTTTTTCACAACCGTTGCGTCGTATCTTTTCCGGCATCTATCAGCCCGATGAGCATAAAGATATTCAGTATGGTTCACACAAGCTGGTGGTGAAGAGTGTGCGTTATGCCGTGCATGTCCGGGATATGGCATTTCAAATATTGTATGTACCTGTCGGTCAGGCCATCAACGCTATTTCCGGGTGGGTGGCGCGTGAGCATCAGCGCGGTCTGCATGCTTATCTGACCTATATCTTTGCAACCATATTGTTGCTTCTGGTTTGGGTGACACTGTGAAGGTCATGCTTTTGAATGTCATTCAGGTGATGTTACTGGTAGGTACAGCACCTCTGGCAGCGGGTATTGTCAGAAAGTTCAAAGCCCGACTGCAGAATCGACGTGGGGCCAGTATCTTTCAGCCGTATCAGGATTTATCCAAACTTTTTGCCAAGGAAGTGGTATTGGCGGAACACGCTTCGTGGGTTTTTCGCATGGCTCCTTACGTGATATTCACGGCAACGGTGCTGGCTGCCAGCGTCGTTCCGGTGCTGTTTTTGAATATGCCTTCAGCACTGATTGCCGATGTCATTGCCATGGCCGCTCTATTGGCACTGGCCCGGTTTTTTACCGCCCTTGCCGGTATGGATATTGGCACAGCCTTTGGTGGCATGGGGGCCAGCCGTGAAATGACTTTCTCGGCACTGGCCGAACCTGCCATGTTGATGGCGGTATTTGTCATATCGCTTGGGGCACAAAGCACCAATCTTTCTACCATGGTTGAGTATGCGCTACATCTGAATCACCTGATGCCCTCAGTGGCCTTTGCACTGGCGGCACTGTTGATGGTGGCGGTAGCTGAAAACGGACGGATTCCGATTGATAACCCTGCAACTCATCTTGAGCTGACCATGATTCATGAAGCAATGATTCTGGAATATTCCGGCAGACACCTGGCATTAATCGAATGGGCTGCACAAGTGAAATTGCTGCTGTTTGCCACGCTGATTATCAATCTTTTTGTGCCATGGGGAATTGCCGAAACCATGCAGCCGGAATGGGTTGGCCTGGCGCTCTTTCTGTGGCTGGCGAAAGTCGTGTTGCTGTTTGCAGGTTTGGCTATCATGGAAACGGGTTTGGCCAAAATGCGTTTGTTTGAAGTGCCCGATTATCTGTCCGCCTCCTTTGTTCTGGCGTTTCTGGGCATGATGATTCATTACATTCTGGAGGTTGGCGCGTGACAGGTACCCACTGGTTACAAGAGGCGATCTCGGTGGCTGCATCACTGATGTTACTCATATCATTCAGCCTTCTGGCACAACATCGCATGCTGGCTGTGCTGCACTGGTTTGCGGCACAGGGGGTGGTACTGGCTGTAACGACGGCACTGGTGGCTAATGTTTCCGGCCAATCCGAACTTTATATTTCAGCAATGTTGACCTTTGTGCTCAAGGGTATGCTGTTGCCGTGGCTGTTGTGGAAAGCAATCCGCAAATTGCATGTACATCGTGAAGTCGAACCCTTGGTAAATATGCCGGTTACGATGGTCATTGCACTGGCACTGGTGTTGTTCTCTTTCTATGTCTCGCTGCCCATTGAGCAAATGTCCGAGCTTGTTACACGCAACACCCTGGCCATTGCCACTGCTACCGTGTTTCTTGGTATGCTGATGATGATCACACGACGTAAGGCCATTACGCAGGTCATTGGTTTTCTCTCGATTGAGAATGCCCTGTTCTTTACGGCAGTAGGGGCTACCTATGGTATGCCGATGGTTGTCGAGTTGGGCGTGGCTTTTGATGTTCTCATTGCCGCATTGATTTTTGGTCTGTTCTTTTCCCACATCAGTTCGACCTTTGACTCTCTCGATCTGGATGTGATGCATAAAAAGGGTCGGGAATGAACTGGTTTCTTTTCACCCTGATGATACCACTGGCTGGTGCTCTTGTGCTGGCCTGGATCGGCCACCCGCGTCTGGCTGAACGCTTCAATGTTGCGATTAGTGCATTAACTCTTGCAGGCAGCCTTGGTCTGGCCATGCAGGTCTTGCAGCGGGGTGACAGCGAGGCGCTTGACGGGTTCTTCTTTTTGGATGCCTACAATGTCTTTCTGGTTGCTCTGACCTGCTTTGTTTCAATGTCTACAGCAATCTTTTCCGGCCCTTACATGCACTTTGAGCGCGAGCACCGGCAAATGCCTCCGAACCGCCTCCGGCTTTATCACGCTATGTATCAGCTATTCATCTTCGGCATGCTGCTCGGCTTTACCACGAATAACATTGGTGTGCTCTGGGTATCGCTGGAACTGGCTACACTGGCTACGGTATTGCTGGTTTCACTTTACCGGACACCGGCATCCATTGCTGCTGCGTGGAAGTATTTCATGCTGGCTGGCATGGGCATTGCAGTGGCCCTGTTTGGCACGGTGCTGATCTTTTTCACCTCATCCACAGTATTTGGTCACAGCAACGGTGCACTGACCTGGACATTGCTATTCTCTCATGCATCCGAACTGGATCCATTGGTGATGGTAGTGGCCTTTGCCTTTCTGATGGTGGGTTATGGCACCAAAATTGGCCTTGCCCCTATGCACGCATGGCTTCCCGATGCCCATGGCGAAGGGCCGACACCTGTTTCAGCGGTGCTCTCCGGCCTGTTGCTGAACCTGGCACTGTATGCGCTGGTGCGCTTCAAAATGCTGGTCGATGGTGCAACGCAGACGCATGTAGCCGGACATATCATGATGGCCTTTGGTCTGCTTTCATTGATGGTTGCCGCATTCTCCCTGCATAAACAGCAGGATATCAAGCGCATGTTTTCGTTTTCATCCATTGAACACATGGGGTTGATGACCTTTGCCTTTGGTATTGGAACGCCACTGGCGAATTTTGCCGGGCTGCTACACATGACTGTTCACTCACTGGTTAAATCAGGCATTTTTTACACGGTTGGTCACGCTGCGCAAGCGATGGGAACGCAACAGATGGACAATATCCGTGGCTTGATCCGCCATCATTCCGGTATCGGGTGGGGGTTGTTGGTCGGCACAGCAGCGATTGCCGGGTTCCCGCCTTTTGGCGTCTTTACCAGTGAATTTCTTCTGTTCTCAGCCGCATTAGACAGCTATCCGGATCTCGTGTTTGTGATGCTAATTGGTTTACTGATCGCTTTTGCCGGGCTGTTCCGCTTCGTGCAACCGATGGTGTTTGGGAGCACGCCCAACCATGCGCGCGCCATACAGGTGAATATGGCGCCTGTTTATGTGCATTTGGGGTTGGCGCTGCTGCTTGGTCTTGCCATTCCGGGTTTTCTGGCTGGGTGGTATGAGCAGGCCGCACAATTGATTTATGTGGGCGGCGGCACATGAGCCAGGCCGTCAACACATGGTTTGCCGAACAGCTGGGCGAACATGGCATCTATAATCGTTATCTGGATGACCATCATCCTGCGCGTATGCCCTGTCTGCAAATCCGCCGTCTGGACTGGGAGCCTGCTGCGGAGCTGGCCAAACAGCTGCAGATGCGCTTTACCGCCCTTTGGGCTGCCGAAGCAGGTAGCCATAATGAAAAGGCATTATATGCCTATATGGCCTTTGCCCATCCGCAGCACCGGCATGTGATTCTGCGCACCGATTTGAACTCCGAAACTTCCGTGCTTCCTTCGATCTCACACCATTATATTGCTGCCATGCGCAAGGAGCGAACGCTACAGGATATGTTCGGTATTCAGGTTGATGGTATTCCCGATACACGCCCGTGGATCAAACATGAGCACTGGCCGGAAGATGCACATCCGCTGCGTTCGACATTCAAAGCTAGCGCCAAAATGGCATTCACCGAGGGCGAATATTCGTTTATCAAGGCTGAAGGTGATGGCGTTTATGAAATTCCGGTCGGGCCTGTCCATGCCGGTATCATCGAACCGGGGCATTTTCGCTTCCTGGCCGTGGGTGAACAGATTCTGAACCTGGAGCAGCGACTGGGCTATGTGCACAAGGGCATCGAAAAGCGCATGGAGGGTATGAGAGCCGACGATGCAGCAAAAATTGCGGCCCGTATCTCCGGTGATGCCACCGTGGCCTATAGCTGGGCCTTTGCCAGAGCCTGCGAGCATGCAAGTTATAGCCAGGTGCCGGATCGTGCCAATGCCATTCGAGCCATTTTGTGTGAGCGCGAACGCATGGCCAATCACATTGGTGATATCGGGGCTATCTGCAACGATGCCGCCTTTGCCTTTATCCACGTTCAGATGCAGCGGTTGCGTGAGGAAATGGCACGCTTGCATAAACAGCTTTTTGGACACCGCTTGCTGATGGACATGATCGTACCGGGCGGGATCAAACTCGATCTTGACGTTGAAGGGATGGAGAGGCTGGTTGATCAAACAACGGCGCTGGCTGTGGAAGTTGAAGAGCTTCGCGGCCTCTATGCGGATCATCCAAGTATTCAGGAACGGGTGATTGGCTCCGGTGCGGTATCCATTGAAGACGCAAAAACCATCGGATTAACAGGTTATGTAGGTCGTGCGTCGGGTGTTTATGCCGATGAGCGGGTGGAGGAGGCTTATCCACCCTATGACCGGCTTGATGTCCAGGTTCCGGAAGGACGATTGGGTGACGTGGCAACCCGCGTCTGGGTGCGTTTTGAAGAGATTGCGGAAGCAGCGCGCATCATTTCCACGCTACTGGGTGATCTACCAGACGGCCACATTGCGAACGACTGGCAGCCACCCGTGGCTGGCGTATCAGGGTTTTCTTCTATTGAGTCATGGCGGGGTGAGATCACCTGCTGGCTGCGTTTTGGCGAGAATGGAGCCATTGACCGTGGCACATTCAGCGACCCCTCGGTGGTGAACTGGTTGGGTCTGGAGCTTGCCGTGCGTGATGTGCCGGTCCCGGATTTCCCCCTGAACAATAAATCCTTTAACTGTTCCTATTCGGGAAATGATCTCTGATGTTACATATACTGAAAAAGATATTTACCACCGGCAATCGAACCGAGGCGCTGTCGGAGTCTTCTCATGAAATAGAAGTGCTTGGTGCAAAGCTTGAATCCATGATCAGGAGGCGTTTCAAGGGATCACTGGCTATCCGTGCAGTGGATGCGGGCAGTTGTAATGGCTGTGAACTGGAAATCCATGCTACCACCAATTGCTATTACGATATTGAACGATTTGGCATTCATTTTACCGCCAGTCCGCGTTTTAGCGATATGCTGCTGGTGACTGGGCCAGTGGCGCGTAATATGGAAACTGCATTAAAAATGACCTATGAGGCCATGCCCATGCCCAAGCTGGTTGTTGCCATGGGTGATTGTGCCGCCAATTGCGGTGTATTCGGCAAAGATAATTATGCCATTGCCGGGGCCGTCAGCGATGTTATCCCTGTAGATGTTGTGATTCATGGATGCGCACCGGAACCTGCAGATATTTTGCATGGCATCATGGCTGCACTGGGCCAGTAAATACCCTTAGCTTTTACCTGATATGGACATGCTCTCCGGTGTGTGCATGTTCGAATAATTCCAACACATCTGATGGTGACATTCTGATGCAACCGTGGGAACAAGGCGTGCCGAGCTTACCCTGTTCATGCGTGCCATGGATGTAGATATAACGCTGCTTCGTATCCACACGCCCGCGTTTGTTTTTGCCAAGCTCCATGCCGTCCAGCCACAGGATACGCCCCAGAATCCAGTCGCGTTCCGGGTCGCTTTTCCCGGGCATGTAAAAGCCGATGGGCTCTCTGCCGATAAAAGCCGTGTTAATCGGCATGTCTTCACCGATTTTGGCGCAGATACGATGCTTGCCGAGCGGTGTTTGCAGACTGCCATTTTTATTGCCGCAACCCTTGAGCGCCGTGGACACGGGATAGGCGTACCACACGCCGGTCCTGCGCCGGTGGTACAGCATCTGCTCGGAGATCGAAATAATAATCATGCGGCAAGTGTAGGGGATTGGCAGACGGATTGGCAGATGGATTGCGCATCATGGGCTTGTTTGCGGGCCAGTCATACTTACAATGGGCATCCACTTAATATGCACGCGAGGAGCGTTACATGGACATCAGCAAGATTCCGGCAGGGGAAAATCCACCCGAGGATATCAACGTCGTGATCGAAGTACCGCAGCACGGTGATCCCATCAAGTATGAGCTGGACAAGGCATCCGGCGCAATTTTTGTGGATCGCTTCATGCACACGGCAATGCATTATCCGTGCAATTACGGCTTTGTACCGAACACGCTTTCAGATGATGGTGATCCCGTGGATGTACTGGTTGTTTCAGCCCATTCACTGATTCCCGGCTGTGTGGTTCCTTCCCGTCCGATTGGCGTACTGCAAATGGAAGATGAGGCCGGTATGGACGCCAAGGTGCTGGCTGTTCCCGTTTCCAGGCTCAAGCCTGTGTATGACCATGTGCAGGGACCGGACGATTTACCCAAGTTCCTGATCGACCAGATTCAGCATTTTTTTGAGCATTACAAGGATCTGGAAGGAGGCAAATGGGTGAAGGTAAGCGGGTGGGGCGATGCCGAAGCTGCTAAAAAGGAAATTATGGATTCGATCCAACGTTATTCGAATGAATAAATCAATCGGATTACTTGACCTAAAGCAAGGAAACATCCAGAAAGCAAGTTGAGGATCAAGTTTTTTTATGGAGGGAAGAATGAGTCTTGACGCGATTCCAGCCGCATTTGGCATACTCGGCCTGGTAGCCGCTTTTTTTATCTATGTCCTGATGAAAAAAGAGCCTGCGGGCGAGGGTAAGGTAGCAGAAATTGGCGAGCAGATACACATCGGCGCCATGGTTTTTATGAAGCGGGAATACACGATTCTCGCCATGTTCGTGGCCGTGGTCGCCGTGCTCATTTTCTTCTCTGATCTTGGCTGGAACACCACGCTGGCTTTTCTTGTCGGCGCCGGCTGTTCGGCTTCGGCAGGCTATTTCGGCATGTTTTCAGCTACGCAGGCCAATGTGCGTACCACGGTCGCCGCACATGAGGGGAGCCCTGCGCATGCATTGCGCGTCGCCTTCTTTGGCGGCTCGATTATGGGGCTGACTGTAGCAGCTCTGGGTTTACTCGGCCTTGGCGGCCTGTATCTGATTTTTGGCGGCGACCCGGAAACGGCCCATGCTATTCACGGCTTCGGCATGGGGGCGTCTTCGGTGGCACTGTTCTCGCGTGTTGGCGGCGGCATTTTCACCAAGAGCGCGGACGTGGGCGCTGATCTGGTCGGCAAGGTTGAGGCTGGCATCCCGGAAGATGATCCGCGCAACCCCGGTGTGATTGCCGACAATGTGGGCGACAACGTAGGCGACGTGGCCGGCATGGGTTCGGATATTTTCGAGTCTTATTGCGGTGCCATGATCGCTACTATTGCCATAGCCTCTACGTTGACGGTTGAGGCGCTGGGCAACCTCGGTGATCAGTCGGCGCTGATGTTCCTGCCGCTGGGGCTTTCCTCTGCGGGTCTGGTCTGCTCCATTCTCGGTATCTGGCTTGTCAAGATGAATTCGGGCAAGGCGCTGGATGTAGCTTTGCGTATAGGCACCATCGGCGCCGCCGTGCTGTTTATCATCGCGTCCTATTTCGTCATCACTGGCACCGGCGTTGATGCCAACGTCTGGGGCGCAGTGCTGGTTGGCGCTGTTGGTGGCATTGTCGTTGGGCTCATTACCGAGTATTACACCGGCGGCAAGCCCGTACGCCATATTGCCGAAGCCGGAGAAACCGGGCCGGCCACAGTCATGATCACAGGGCTCGCCGTGGGCATGGAATCGGTCACCATTCCAATCCTGACTATTTGCGGCGTCATCTATGTCTCGACCGAGCTATGCGGCCTGTACGGCGTTGGCATCGCTGCCGTTGGCATGCTGGCTACCGTCGGCATCACGATGGCCATCGACGCTTATGGGCCCGTGGCTGACAATGCAGGCGGTATCGCTGAAATGGCCGGTTTTGGCTCGGAGACGCGCAAGGTCACTGACTCGCTGGATGAGATGGGCAACACAACCGCGGCCATCGGCAAGGGCTTTGCCATCGGTGCCGCCGCACTCGCGGCACTGGCCATTATCACGGCATTTGTTGAGACCGTCAGCCTGCATGTGCCGGGCTTCAGCCTGGCAGTTAATGATCCGATGGTATTGATTGGCATCTTCATCGGTGGCGTGTTCCCGTTTCTCGTCGCATCGATCACGATGACGGCGGTGGGTGATGCCGCCTTTGAGATGATCAGGGAAATCCGCCGCCAGTTCAAAGAGATTCCGGGCCTTCTCGAAGGCACGGCGCAGCCGGATACCGCCAGTTGCGTGGATATCGCCACGAAGGCGGCGCTGAAGAAGATGGTGCTGCCAGGCGTGATGGCCGTAGCAGCGCCAGTGATCGTCGGCTTCGGTCTGGGGCCATCATCGCTTGTCGGCATGCTGGCCGGCTCCCTGGTTGGCTGCGTGCTGCTTGCGCTGACCATGGCCAATGCCGGCGGAGCTTGGGATAACGCCAAAAAGTATGTTGAGAAGGGCCATCTGGGTGGCAAGGGCTCCGAGGTACACAAGGCGGCTGTGGTTGGCGATACCGTCGGCGATCCATTCAAGGATACCTCCGGTCCCAGCATGAACATTCTGATCAATGTGATGGCTATTGTGTCACTGGTGATTGCGCCGCTGCTGAGCTAAGTACTGCGGAGATTTTCAGCCCTGGGCGTCGTCCATGTCCACGATCAATTGCTGCAGGGCGGAGCTGATGCGCACGGAATAGGTCTGTTTTGGTTCAAGCTGTTTGAGGCCGGTAGGTGTTTTCTGCAACTGGTCTGCAACGTAGTCGCGGATTTCCGCAAGCGCGGGCAATGGATCGATCAGGGCGCCTTCACGCATCGCGGGCTTCAGCAGTGGCGTGCCTGGAACTGTATTATCATTGGCGGTGGTGATGACATCATGCGCCATGACGCCATTTTCCTCACTGCGGAACACCTGCTTGATGCCGGGCAACGTCACCTTGCCTTCGCTGGTCTTGCGTTTGGGCGCGCCGGCATAGGCCTGTAGTTTGTAGGCGCAGTCGAGATAGGGCGCGTCACTGGATGTGTTCATGCGCGTACCGATGCCGAAACCGTCAATGGGTGCTTTTTCATCCATCAGTTTCTTCAGGGCATATTCATCAAGATTACCGCTGGCGAAAATGCGCGTATCCGCAAGCCCGCCGGTATCGAGAATGTGGCGCACCTTTCTGGCATGTTCACCCAGATCTCCAGAATCCAGCCTTACCGCCTGAATCCGGATGCCTGCCTTTTTTAGCTGCGGAGCAATGCCGGCGACTTTTTTCGCACCCTGTTCGGTATCGTAGGTGTCAATCAGCAGCGTCACATTGTCCGGGTGGCTGTGGGCAAAGTGCAGAAAAGACTCTTCCTCGACCGCATGCGCCTGCACATAGGCATGTGCCATCGTACCATAAATCGGGATATTCCAGCGCGCCCCAGCCTGCACGTTTGAGGTTCCGGAAAGCCCGGCAATGAAGCCTGCGCGCGCCGCCGCAAGGCCTGTATCCAGGCCATGCGTCCGCCTTAGCCCAAAATCCACCAGCAACTGCTCGGGGCAAACCAGACGCATACGTACCGCCTTACTGGCTACCAGCGTTTGCACATGCAGGAAGTTGATGAGCTGGGTTTCAACCAGCTGCGCAACCGGCAGCGGTGCCGTTACACGCAGTACCGGTTCATCGGGGAAGAAAAGCGTGCCTTCCGGCATGGCATCCACATCGCCGGTAAAATGTATCTCGGCCAGATAATCAATAAGCGTTTTCGAGAAACGGCCACTTTGCTTCAGCCAGGCAAGCTCCGCCTCATTAAATTGTAGCGACTGAAGAAAGTTCAGCACGGATTCGAGGCCGCAGAAAACCAGAAAACCGCGATGCGTGGGCATTTTGCGCACGAAAAACTCGAATGACGCCATATCGGTTATGTCGTGGTCGAGATAGCTCTGCACCATGGTGAGCTGGTACAGGTCCGTGGCTAACGCCGAGCCTGATCGGATCACAGGATTTCAGCCGTGGTTGCAGGGATAGCACCGGCATCACGCATGGTCTGAAATGCGTTGTCTTCATCGTCCGGCCGGACATTGACGGCCCTGACCGCGTCAACGAGGACATGGGTTTCATAATCCAGTTTGCAGGCATCCAGAACCGTCTGTTTAACGCAATAATCGGTGGCCAATCCGCCGATGAACAGTCGCTTTACACCCTGTTCACGAAGGGCCGAATGAAGCTGCGTGCCATCAAAGCCGGAATAGGCATCCGTATCGGCCTCTGTGGCCTTGGAGATGATCACGGTGTCTTCCGGCAGTATCAGTGCCTGACTGAATGCAGCTCCGGATGTTCCGGCAATACAGTGCGGAGGCCATGGTCCGCCCCGGGCTGAAAACGAACAGTGATCGGCCGGGTGCCAGTCGCGCGTGGCAAAAACCGGCAGACCGTGCCCGGAAAAAACAGCGATGCAGCGATTCAATGGCCCAATGACCTCATCTGCTTCAGGTACTGCCAGCGCACCGCCCGACAGGAAGTCATACTGAATATCCACAACAACCAGCGCATCGCCGGCACGCAGTTTGATTTTCGGATGGGCCATGACGTTCTCTCCTGCCTCTGGTTTAGTCCACCAACAGCGTTGCTGCAAGTGCGGTTGCCAGTACAATCCTGATATGGGTGACATTGACGCTGGCACTTGCAAGCACAGCATTGTGTTGGCCTAATGGCAGGATGCATGCCGAGTTCCCGATCAGCGAAGAGATTGCCTATCTGAACCATGCCGCTGTTAGCGTCTGGCCACGGCGCACGGCCGAGACCGTCAGGGCCTTTGCAGATGAGAACATGCGCCGCGGCGCAATGGATTATCCTGGGTGGCTGAAAATTGAACGCGAATTGCGCGGTCGGCTGAAGCGTTTGCTTAATGCCGACAGCGCAGATGACATCGCGCTGCTCAAAAACACCTCCGAAGGCCTGTCGCTCGTTGCCTACGGTCTGGACTGGGATCGGGGCGACAACATTGTTTCCACCAATCAGGAATTTCCTTCAAACAGAATTGCCTGGGAATCGCTGGCGAATCAGGGAGTTACGCTGCGGCTTGCAGATATCTCCGGTGATGATCCGGAAGGTGCGATCATTGCCTTGTGCGATGGGCACACGAGGCTGCTGGCTGTCAGTTCTGTGCAGTACGGTACAGGTCTGCGTCTGGATATGAAACGATTGGGGGCGTTTTGCCGCGAACGTGGCATCTTATTCTGCATTGATGCGATTCAGAGCCTGGGGGCACTCCGTTTCGATGCACTGGACTGCTGCGCCGATGTCGTGGTGGCCGATGGTCATAAATGGATGATGGGGCCGGAGGGGCTGGCCGTATTTTACACAAATGCAGTGGTTCGTGAGCGATTGAGGCTTCTGCAGTACGGCTGGCATATGGTTGAACATGCCGGCGATTTCGACCGGCGCGACTGGATGCCATCCGGCTCAGCATGCCGTTTCGAGCCGGGAAGCCCAAATATGCTTGGCATTCATGCGCTCAATGCCAGTCTGTCGCTGCTGGAAGAAGAAGGGATGGCTGCAGTTGAAGCTGGAGTGTTGGAAAAAGCGCGACAGATCATGGACAGGGTGTCGGCTAGAGAAGACATGGAGCTGGTGACAAGCCCTGTGAATGGACGTTTTGCCGGCATTGTAACCTTCCGCTGCCGAAAGTTGGACGTACAGGGGCATGCGGCCCTGTACCGGCAACTGATGCAATCCAGCGTGATCTGCGCCCATCGGGGTGGAGGCATTCGTTTTTCGCCGCATTATTATACGAACCCGGATACTATCGAGCGGGCCTGGTATATTTTCGAAAAACTTCTGGTTTAACGGCCTTAGTCGGCCTGGGAGCCGTCTGTTTTGATGCGGTTTTCTTTGCCTGCCAGACGTGCCGCATGTAGGCTGCGCCGCCGTTAATTCAGAGTGCAGAGGCAGTCATGATACAGCGTACATATTGTGGAGAGTTTCGTGCCGATCACATCGGACAGAAAGCTCGGCTCAATGGCTGGGTGCAGACCAACCGCGACCATGGCGGTGTGGTGTTTCTCGATGTGCGGGATCGTTCAGGGCTGGTGCAGGTCGTTGTCCACCCGGATACACCGGAGATTCATAAACTGGCACATTCACTGCGGCAACAGGATGTTGTCGAGGTTATCGGCGAGGTTATCGCCCGTAGCGCAGAGACTGTCAATCCGGAGTTGGCCACCGGAGCAATCGAGGTCAAGGCAAGCCAGATCACCGTACTCAACCGCGCTGAAACCCCGCCGTTTATGGTCGAGGATGATTGCGATGCAGGCGAACAGCACAGGCTGGAATACCGTTATCTGGATTTGCGCCGGCCCAAGATGCAGGGGTATATGCAGCTTCGCCACAAGGTGACACATGCGGCCCGTAATTATCTGGATTCACAGGAGTTTCTTGAAATAGAAACACCGATTCTGAACAAGTCAACACCGGAAGGAGCGCGCGACTATTTGGTACCGTCACGCATTTATCCGGGTTCATTTTATGCGCTGCCGCAAAGTCCGCAAATCTTCAAACAGCTCTTGATGGTGGCCGGCATGGATCGTTATTATCAGATTGCGCGTTGTTTCCGCGATGAGGATCTACGTGCGGACCGGCAACCCGAATTTACCCAGGTTGATCTGGAAATGTCTTTTGTCAGCCAGGATGAGGTGATTGCCACGGCTGAAGGCCTTCTGTCCGCCATGTTCAGGGATGGACTCGGTGTTGATTTGCCTGCCAGCTTTCCCCGAATCAACTATCATGAGGCCATTGCCAAATATGGTCTGGATCGTCCTGATCTGCGTTTCGACCTGGAACATATCGATATTACCGGTTTGATGAAGCAAGTCGAATTCAAGGTGTTTCGCGCTCCGGCAGACTCCGGGGGGCTGGTTAAGGTATTGCGTGTGCCACAGGGTAGTCAGCTGACGCGCAAGCAGATTGACGACTACACCGATTATGTAGCGATATTCGGGGCCAAGGGTCTGGCCTGGATCAAGGTCAATGATGCGGACAACCTTCCGGATGGACTGCAGTCGCCGATTGTAAAATTCCTGCCCGAGAACATCCTCAAGCAGTTGCTGGAGGCGAGCGACGCGGAAAATGGTGATCTGCTGTTCTTCGGCGCCGGAGACGCCAAGGTTGTTAACGATGCGCTCGGACACCTGCGTGTAAAACTTGGGCACGATCTCGGACTGGTCAAAGAAGACGACCATCACTTTGTCTGGGTGGTGGATTTTCCAATGTTTGGCTGGAATGCCGACGAGAAAAGGCTTGATGCGCTACACCATCCCTTTACCGCACCGGTTCCGGAAGATATGTCTCTGCTGGAGACCGAACCGCTGGCCATGCGTTCTCAAGCTTATGATCTGGTGTGGAACGGTACGGAGATTGGCGGTGGCTCCATCCGTATCCATGATCAACAGACGCAGTCGAAGGTTTTCTCCGCGCTGGAAATTTCCGACGAAGATGCCAATGCCAAGTTTGGCTTCCTGATGAAAGCGCTGAAACACGGCGCACCACCACATGGCGGCCTTGCCTTTGGTCTGGATCGTGTGCTGGCACTGATGGCAGGCGTGGATTCCATCCGCGATGTTATCGCTTTTCCGAAAACACAGCGGGCGGCAGATTTGATGAGTGTTGCGCCGTCAGAGGTTGCAGAAGATCAGTTAAAGGAACTGGGGCTGCGCAAGCGCCGTATAACCGTCACGTCCTAGGTTTGTTCATACTCATTTGCGTGGCATTTTTCCGGGCTTTGACATTGGCCGGCCAACGTTCGAGAATATCAGTCATGAAACAGATTGCGTTTGTGCTGGGCTTGCTGCTGGTTACCGCCTGTGCCATGAAGCCGCCCGTGCAGGAAATGGCGGAGGCACGCTCAGCGATCCACATGGCTGCAGAATTACCTGGCAATCAGCCCAAGGCCAAGGCGTACCTGAAAAGCGCCGAGCAGGCGCTTGAAGAAGCCGCCCGGGAAATAGATGCAGAGCATTTTGAGCATGCACGCCGCAAGGCGCTGGAAGCCAAACGCAATGCCCAGCAGGCCGCCCGTATCAAGCAAGCCAATCCATAGCGCAGTCTATAGCCATTTGCCGCATGTTGCGGTTTCGTGAGGAGATAGCATGAGTTTCGACAAGATTTCTGTGCCTGAACAGGGCGAAAAGATCACAATGAAGGATGGCAAGCTGAATGTGCCCGATCAGCCGGTAGTGGCTTTCATCGAGGGCGATGGTACAGGACCGGATATCTGGCGGGCTTCGCAGGCAGTGCTGGATACGGCTGTCGAAAAGGCGTACGCGGGCCGTCGCAAGATCGCCTGGATGGAAGTTTTCGCCGGTGAGAAGGCTTGGAATGCATACGGACGGGGTGACGATGCCTGGCTGCCGCAGGAAACACTGGATGCTTTTTCCGAATATCTGATCGGCATCAAAGGACCGCTGACCACACCGATCGGTGGCGGTATTACGTCGCTGAATGTGGCGCTGCGACAGAAACTGGATCTCTATGTCTGTCTGCGGCCGGTGAAATATTTTCATGGCGTGCCAAGCCCGGTAAAGCGGCCGGAAGACGTGGATATGGTGATTTTCCGCGAAAACTCCGAGGACATCTATGCGGGCATTGAGTGGGAGGATGGCAGCGCCGAGGTCAAACAGGTGATTGCCTTTCTTCAGGATAAGATGGGTGTGGAAAAAATCCGTTTCCCCGAATCCAGCGGTATTGGCATCAAGCCGGTCTCGCGTGAGGGGACCGAACGTCTGGTGCGTGCCGCTATCCAGTATGCCATTGACAATAATCGCAGGTCCGTGACGCTGGTGCACAAGGGTAATATCATGAAGTTTACGGAAGGCGCCTTCCGTAACTGGGGTTATGAGCTGGCCAAAAAGGAATTCAAGGCCAGAGAGATCGATGGCGGCCCATGGTGTGAGTTGCCTAACGGAATCATCATCAAGGATGCGATTGCCGATATTACGTTACAGCAGGTCCTGACCCGCGCCACAGAGTTCGATGTGATTGCTACATTGAATCTGAACGGCGACTACATTTCTGATGCGCTGGCCGCTCAGGTTGGCGGTATCGGTATTGCACCGGGTGCGAACATCAATTACGACAGCGGACATGCAATCTTTGAGGCAACGCACGGCACAGCACCGAAATACGCCAACAAGAACGTGGTCAATCCGTCATCGGTCATTCTGTCCGGCGAGATGATGCTACGCTACATGGGCTGGACGGAAGCGGCTGACCTGATTCTGAACGGTATCAATGGCGCCATTGCAGCCAAAACCGTGACCTATGATTTCGAACGGCTGATGACGGGGGCCGCCAAGGTATCCACGTCCGGCTTTGGTGATGCTATTATTAAACATATGGAGGCTGATATGGGTAAGCAAGCAACAGAGGAACAAAAAAAGGAAGAAGAGGCCTATGATCAACTTGCTGACCGGTTCAGAGAGTTGTTCGAATCCGGTGGCGAAAAAAGCGCCGAATTTGCCAAAGTAGCCATGGAAAAGGCCCGTGAGCAACTGACCGCGGCAGGCACCTTTAGTGAGGAACAGGGCAAGAAGTTGAAGAGCTTTCTCGAGCGGGATTTCAGCGATGTGGCCGACACATTGCGTAATGTCGGCGAGGAGGCGCAAAAACGCCTGCATCCATCACGCCTCAGCGCCGGGGCACTGGCATCATTTACTTCCTTGCTGAATGTTGCGGGGACCACGCTGTCCGGGCTTGCTGAGCGGACGGATAAGGTACTCAGCTACCGCTCGGGAGAGATTACCAGCGCCGGTACATTAACCTGTCAGGCCTGCGGCCATGACATCCATTTTAACAAGACAGGGCGTATTCCGCCTTGCCCGAAATGTCATGCCACGGAGTTCAAGAAGAGCTATTGATGCGTTCTGGCCTGCTGGCGGTTTGCCTGAGTGCAAGCCTGGGGATCATGCCATGCACGGCTTCAGCGGGTTTTATGGATGATGTTGTTTCCGCGCTAAACCAGCTGGGAGATAGCGCGGGGAAAAATGGGGATGTTTCGGCGCTGTCCGCGCTTTCAAACAAAGACATTTCAGAAGGTCTGAAGCAGGCCCTGCGCAAGGGCACACGCATCTCCGTCGATTATCTGGGCCATACCGATGGCTTCTGGAAGCGGCCAGAGGTACGCATTCCGCTCCCTGATTCGCTGCAAACGCCCGCCAGGCTGTTGCAGAAAGCCGGCATGGGCAGGTATGCCGACCAGTTGCACGAGCGCATCAATCGCGCTGCCGAAAAGGCCGTGCCGCTGGCCAAGCCGATCTTTTACGATGCGATCCGCTCCATGAGTTTTTCGGATGTGCAGCAAATCTGGAAAGGCCCGGATGATGCCGCCACGCGCTATTTTGAGCGCAAGACCACTTCGAAGCTCGCAGAGGTCTTTTCCCCGATGGTGCACAAAGAATTGGACCATTCCGGGGCGGTGAAAAGTTATCGTGCATTTTCCAGTCAGTACGCATCACTTCCCTTGGTTGGCCATTATCTGAAAGATGATCTGGATGGCTATGTCACAAAACAGGCGCTGGCCACGATGTTTACCGTACTGGCACGTGAAGAGGCGAAAATCCGCCGTGATCCCGCCGCCCGTACGACGGAATTACTCAGACGCGTATTTCAGTAACATAAGGGGGGTGCTTCCGGTCAGATGACCTTGGAGAATTTTACTTCCTCTTGTTTTGCACGCAAGTGTTCATCAAACACCATGGCGATATTGCGGATCAGCAGCCGGCCGGCGGGAAGCACGGTGAAGCCATCGTCGCGCAGTTCAAGCAGGCCATCTGCCGCCATGTCTTCCAGATCTGCAATCGAATCAGCAAAGTGCTCGCGGAAATTGATACCGAACTGATGTTCGACAGCCGAAAAATTAAGTGAGAAGTCGCACATCAGACGCATAATCACAAAGCGGCGCAGATGGTCTTCATCGGTCAATGTATAACCGCGGAATACGGGAAAACGGCCCGCATTGATCACTGCTTCATAGGTATCCATATTCTTGGCATTCTGGAAGAAACTGCCGCCGACATAACCGATAGAGGTCAGCCCGAGACCGATCAGGTCACAATCTGCATGCGTGGAATAACCCTGAAAGTTACGGTACAGCTTGCCATTTTTCTGGGCGATGGTCATTTCATCGTCCGGCTTGGCAAAATGGTCCATGCCGATAAAGACGTAACCGGCATCCAGCAGCTTGCCAATACTATGCTCGAGGATATTCAGTTTTTCCTGCGGGCTGGGTAACTCGGCCTCGTTGATGCGGCGTTGTGGCATGAACATATGTGGCAGGTGTGCGTAATTGAACAGGGCAATACGATCCGGAGAGAAGTCAATAATGGTATCCAGCGTGCGATCAAAGGTTGCGACTGTTTGCAGCGGCAGACCATACATCAGATCGATATTCATGGACTTAAAACCATGATCACGCGCCTGTTGCAGAACGCGCAGGGTTTCTTCCTTGCTCTGGATGCGATTAACAGCCTTCTGTACATCGGGATCGAAATCCTGCACGCCCATGGACATACGGTTGAAACCACATTCACGCAGAATGCGCACGGTGTTTTCCGTACATTCGCGGGGGTCCATCTCGATGCCGTACTCGCCTTTGTCATCCGGCACAAAGTGAAAGCGCTTGTGCAGATGCACAGTCAGCATGCGCATCTGATCATCATTCAGGAAGGTGGGCGTACCACCTCCAAAATGCAGTTGCGTGACAGGACGCCGTGTGTCGCCCATGGCGTCAGCCACCCGGTCAATTTCCTTGAGCAGCAGTTCAAGGTAGGGCGCAGCACGGTCGTATTGCTTGGTGACGATTTTGTTGCAGCCACAGTAATAACAGACCGTGTTGCAGAACGGGATATGGATGTACAGCGATAAAGGGGCATCCTCATTGGCTGCATTGCGCAGGGTTTCAGCATACACATCGGCACCAATGCCCTCATGGAACATTGGCGCTGTTGGATACGATGTATAGCGGGGGCCTGCCTTGTCGTATTTGTGAATCAGTTCAAGGTTGAACAGAGCATCGGCCCCCGCACGTCGGGGGCCGATGGCTGTGGTGATACTCACTTCGTTTCTTGCCTCATATAGGCGATAATGTCCTGAACTTCATCATCAGAAAGGCTCTTGACGGCCTTTCTGCCTTCGCGATCCACATGGCGGCCGTGACGGATACGCAGGTCAAGCATGTGGTCGTCAAGATCAGAAAGCTTTTTAAAGCGTTTGGCGGCATGGCCGACGATTCGGATGTCCTTCGGAGCCGCATGGCAGGACTTGCAGCTATTCGCATATAATCCGGCACCACGCCCGGCATCTCCCTGATAGCGCAGTGAATACACATAATTGGCGATATCCGCGATGTCTGTGTTCGAAAGCTGGTGACGCTTGGCTGTCATCAACGTGCCAGACCGTCCATATCGGATGGTATGAACGATTTCTGACAGGTCGAGTTTGCTGTAAACCAGGTTTTTAGCGCCAATGTTGGTCTTGGCGCGGCCATCATTTCCATGGCAGGAAGCACAGACTGCCTTGAATCGTGCCTTGCCATTGGTCAGATTCGGTGTGTAGGTGAAAGTTTTTATGTAATCTACCAATGCTTCGATCTCAAACGGGTCCAGCTTGTATTTCATGGCCCGCATCGAGGTCATGTGAGTGCCGTGCATGATGATTCGGCGCAGTTCGTCAGTAGATAAATAAGGTGCCGCAGCACGGTGGTTGCGGGCCGGGAATGGCTTCAGTTTCCGGCCGTAGTCTGTGACAGAGCCATCTACACTGTGGCATTTGGAGCAGTTTGTTTCATACAGCTTCTTGCCATCTGGAAGGTTGGAAGCGTAAGCGCTACCCATAGATAGAGCCACACAACCTACTAATATTAAAAGGATTTTGCGCATACCTTCCCCCAGTGATTTATTTTGCACAGGGGTTGTTGCCCTGCTGAGCCTTCAAGTATGCCACGACCGCATCAATTTCTGCATCAGAAAGTTTGCTGCCGTATTTGGGCATGCTTTTTCGCCCACTCTTGATGGTTGTTTTCAGCACTTCAACATCGGCGTTCATGTTTTTGACTGCCGGGCCCATTTTCTTCCTGGTCATGTGATGGCACATCTTGCACTTGCCTTTGAATATCTTGGCACCATCCGACGTATCTGAGGCCATGACGGGCGTGGCCATAAAAGCAGCAACAGCAAGAGCTGCGAGCATTGTTGCGAAATATTTTTTCATCTTCTTATTCCTCCTTTTCATGGTCAAATCTAGTCGAATCGAACTGTTGTCGCTGTCTGTAATATTCCCCCGGCTTGGTGCACTGCGTACGCTACATTTCGATCGGAACCTGCTTGGGTTTATAGAACCACATCTGGTAAAGCGAAACCAGAACCTGAGCGGCGAAAGATATGCCCATCAGTCCACCGGCAATGACCACCACAATGGCAAAGCCCGGGAATGCCTTGGTGATGTACCAGGACATGATATCCAGCAGCATAGCGAAAAAGGGAATGCCCACGGTGATACGCTTCACCATGACCGGCATTTCGCACAGGATGAAGATGCGCCCGACAAAAAACAGGATGAAGGCAATGCCGAACAGGTGGATGTGCGACACGCGCACCAGACTTTGCACCGAGGCACCGGTATCGGCCTTGGTCATCTCCAGCGCTTCTTCGTAATTTGTCAGCGGTGGAAGGCCCATTCCTGATGCTTGCGAGTGGCACATGACACAGTTGTTGTTGAAAATAGGCGCAATCTTGTCATTAAACTCATCGACGTTTGTACCATTTGCGATCCAGTCAAAAATGATTTGTTTCTGGTCAGGGAATTCCAGGTTACCAGCCATGGAGCCGTTCAGGGCAGCACCCAGCCGTGTCCTCTGATGCTCCCCATAATAGGCGATGCGCACGTCTTCCACCGACAGCCCCGGCTGGCCGTCACGGCCCTGGTGGGAGAAGTAGAGGTGAACCATGGCGAACAGGTATCCCAGCCCTATGGCCAGAAGAAACATGGAGTTAAGGATTCTCTCACTGACAGATGTGTCGTAAAATCGTTTATATTTAGGCATGTTAGCTCACTTTTCCGGGGGGAAAGGAAAATTTTCCAGTCATTATATGAATATGGTTCCTGGCGTCAATCATGCAGGCCATAGCGCAGCAGGCGCAGCCATGTGATGATATCTGCAATAACAGCATTGCCAAGTTCGCGTTTCATGCCCCCCATGATAGTACCCGGATGTCCGTCCCGGATAATTTTTGCCATTTGCTCATCCGATAGCTCGGATATCAGCAAATCGGGCGAAGCGACTTTGCTCAGACCCCGGGCATTGCTGCCGTGACAGCGGGCACATTTATTCTGGTAATAGCGTTTGCCGCGTTGCGGTTTGCTTTGATAGGGGAGGCTGCGAACGAAGGCTGCGATGGCATCGATCTGCGAAACATCCAGATGAGACTCATGCCCATGCATGCCCGTCTTTGGACTGCCCTGTTTGAGCACTTGCCTGATATCTGCCATTGTGAGAATTGTTGGTCGAAGATCGCGGGCTGGAACAGGTTTAAGGCTTTTGCCGAGAGGGGTATCTCCGGAACCATCCATACCGTGGCAGGCTGCACATTGTTTTTCATATAATTTGCTGGCATCGATCTGGGCATGCAGAGTGGTTGCGGTTGCAGGGGCACTGACAAGGACAAAAAGCAGAAGCGTTGCGAACGGTTGATGCATGGTGATTACTCCAGACTGAACATATAATGGGTCAGTGCTTCGATGTCGGCTTCCGATAAGCCGAGTTGCTCCGCAGTCGGCATGGTCGAACCCTTAGCGAATGCACCCGGGTTCCTGAAATGGCCGCGAATCCAGTCAGGTGAGCGTCCACTCAATCCTTCATAACTGAGATCGGGACCCATGTCGCCGCCTGCACCATGGATCAGGTGGCAGGCCTCGCAATTCGACTTATCATAAATGCGTTTTCCTTCTGCAACCATAGCCGGGTCTTTATGCAGCGTTTCCGGTGCTGAGCGGATGGCCATGACGGTTAGTGTTACGATAAACACAAGGCCGGTAAAATAGAACGTAATGGCGAGCCAGCGCTTGCGGGGGTGCCGTTCGGGATTACGATTGTAGAAAGGCAGGGCAACAAGAAGCGCTGCCATAAACCCCGGGATAACCACGGTCCCGACCACGATCAGATCCTGCGGGAAATATTTCAGCAGTTCATAAAGAAAGAGAAAATACCACTCAGGTGCGACATGTGCCGGTGAAACTGCCGGATTTGCCGGCGAGCGCAGAACAGGCGCAAAGTATACGGCTAATACGACCAGAATGAGATACAGTAACAGGGCAAACAGCACGTCGATAAAGAACTGTCGCGGGAAAAAGAAAGCTTTTTTCTGTTCCAGTGAAGGCGCATCGCCTGAAAATGGGCCAGCAACACCCTGTTTGCGAAACAGGTACAGATGCAGGGCTACCGCCATAAAAAGCACGGAGGGAAGAATCCAGATGTGCATGGCGAAAAAGCGCGACAGGGTTTGTGCGCCGATGGAGCCGCCGCCCTTGATGAATGTTG
>JBHHXG010000019.1:0-27439 GCA_046756985.1 Mariprofundaceae bacterium
AGGGTCAGGACAAGATTCTTGAAAAGATCGGCGAAGAAGCGACCGAAACCATTCTGGCCAGCAAGTCCGGAGATAAAGACAAGATCGTCCATGAAACTGCCGATCTTTGGTTTCATTCGATGGTCATGCTGGCCCATCACGGCCTGTCGCCAGAGGATATCCTGAACGAGCTCGCGCGCCGCTTCGGTGTCTCCGGCCATGATGAGAAAGCATCTAGGAAGTAGCCGAATATATGTTGACCGATATTGGTGAATATATTGTTGGCGCTTACTTACAAGTAAAAGAAGAATGCGACTTCATAGATTACAATGTTCGCCCTCCAGGTGGAGGATTAAAAGGACTCGGCGAACTAGATGTCATTGGCTTAAACTTCAAGACTGATACTGCTTTTTTATGCGAGGTAACTACTCACATAAGAGGTGTGCTATACAAAAACAATGAAGTGACAGTCGATCGAATCGAGAAGAAATTCCTGAGACAAAAAGACTACGCCTTCGAGTATCTAGACAATTTTTCCAATAAACGATTTATGTTCTGGTCACCCGTAGTTCCGGTTGGATATATTACTTCGGAACTCGATAAAATTGATGGATTGGAATTGGTTATAAACGGGACGTACAAACGGTGTGTTAAAGAATTGATTACTGAAGCGGGTAAAACAACCCATGATTTAAGGAATCCTTTCTTCAGAATGCTCCAAATACTGGAACATATGCGAGATTAGGGGGCGCTATGAGTGATTGCCTATTTTGTAAAATCATTGAAGGAAGCATTCCTTCCGACAAGGTGTATGAAGACGATGACGTCTATGCCTTTAACGACATCCATCCCAAGGCACCAACGCATGTGCTGGTTGTGCCCAAACAGCATGTGGGCACCCTGACCGAAGCGGATGACCCTGCCCTGCTCGGCCTGCTGATGGACAAGGTGCGCAAAATCGCCGATGAGGTGCTCAATCTTGCCGTCGGCTACCGCGTTGTCATCAACGTACGCGAAGGCGGCGGACAGGAAGTCCTACACCTGCATGTGCATATTCTCGGCGGCAAAAAACTGCCCTTCTGATTGATGGCTCCTGCTAACTAATGGCAACTCCCCGGAAACGCTCAAGGCTACACCCGCTACAGGCAGAAATTGCCGGTGTGCTTGGTGAAGATAAACTTGCAGAACTGATTGGCATCTCGAAACTCCGGCGTGCATGGGCGGATATTGTCGGCCCGATGATGGCTGGCCGGACAGAGCCGATTGAGATCGAGAACCGGGCCGGTGGCGGAAACTGCCTGTGGGTGGCTGTGGATCATCCGATTATGGCCCAGCAGATCCGTTTTCTGCAGAACGATATCCGTCAGGCCTGTTTCCGGCTTTGCCGTGTCTCTTCCTTAAGCCACATCCGCACCCGAATCCGGGATGGTGCGGGTATTATGCAGCAAAAACAAAAATTGAAATCACGGCCAGTCACGCTGTCACAGAAAAAGCAACTTGCCTGCGAACTGCGGGACATCAGGGACGCTGATCTGCGGTATGCGATATTTCAGGCGCGTATCGCACAATTGGCCTTTGGCGAGATAGAAAATACGGACTGATACCGAGCCGACCTCCCGCGTAAATATGCTAGAATAGTAATAGCTACAGGAGGTCAATTCGATGCGGCAACGGATACTTCTGATCATCGGTGGAATTATTTTCGCACTGGCAGCAGCCGCGCACATTGCTCGCATGCTGCTTGAGACGGAGGTGATGATTGGTGGATGGACGCTGCCATTATGGGGCAGCTTGCCAGCCTCGCTTATCCTGATTCTGTTGGCCTATCTGTTCTTCCGCGCTGCTGGCAAATAGCTCATACGTCAGCACATAAATCTTTTCGCACATCAGCAAAGCACTGCCACCGAACCGGCCATGGGGCGCGGATGTCCATCTGTTTTCCCGAAACCGGGTGCTGAAAACGCAACCGCCAGGCGTGCAGGGAAAGTCCCTTCCCCCCCACCTCCCTGAAATGTTTCGTATCATCTTTCTCGGCATATTTTGAATCGCCCAATATCGCATGTCCCGCTGTTTGCAGCTGCACACGTAACTGGTGCGTACGACCGCTTTCCGGCTGTAAGGCAAGCAGAGAAAATGGCCAACCCTGCTGCCCGGCAAGCAGCATGACTTGATAGTCCGTAACCGCTTCTTTACCCTCTTGCTGATCCACGACCATACGTTCGCCCCCGCGGACAGCGCCTTTGGCAAGCCTGGATGTAAGCCGCCCGGCATACGGATAAGGGTGGCCTGCAACCCAGGCAAAATAGGTCTTGTGCGCGTCCCGCTCCCGAAATGCGCGGGTCAGCGCACGCAACACCGGCAACCGCTTGACCAGAAGCAGACAACCGCTGGTATCCCGATCCAGACGATGCGCCAGACGCAACTCGGGTAATTGCCGCTGTGTCTTTAATGCCTCTATGAGCCCTGATGCATGGCCACTACCGCCATGCACCACCATGCCGGCCGGCTTGTTGACGACCAGTAGTGCCTCATCTTCAAACAGGATATGCAGTCTGTGAAGCGGAATTGCAGATGAAGCGAGCTTTTTCGGCGCTGGCGTATCATCCCTGATACGAAGGCTGGCAGGCAGAAACACGACGTCCCCCTGCCGCAAGCGTGTATCCGGGCGCGCCCGTTTACGGTTGACGCGCACGTTGCCCTTGCGGATCAGGCGCATAATCAGTGTGCGTTTTTCCACTCCCAGACGGCGCAGCAACAGCCTGTCCAGACGGCTGCCATCTTCATCCAGATCAACGGCAACATGCCCATCATGACTATCAGTACTTGCCAAAAAGCCCCCTTTTTCGTTAGCTTAGCGAATTGTGCAACAGGCTCCGTGTGCATTTGTACCATATTCTGCAACGGCTGAGCATGCTAAATCGCGGTAAAGGACATTGTTTGGGATAACCCTGCACAAGGACAGGGAATGATGGAATAGAACCATCATATGTGAAAGAAGCATTGATGCTCCATGTAACCGCGGCCCAAGGTCGAAGAATGTTGAAACAGACCTGAGTGGGAAGCTACCAACGCGTTGAGCCTGCACATGTAATAAATATTTGCGCTTAAAGACTTACGCCCGGTGACCAACCTGTCTTGAGGGAGGCGCCGGAAGGATAACCTGGCCTGAATGAGGCCCATAGTGAGTTGCTTTCCCTTCGGGAAGCAATGTTTTCCTTTTTTGCAAAGCCTGCAAGCGCCATAAGGATGTGGCGTGATGAAAAAGCTCATGCTGATCAATGCCTTGCATGATGAAGAAAGCAGGGTTGCGATTGTTGAAGATGAATACTTGCAGGAACTTGATATTGAATCTGCACACAAGGCGCTGACCAAAAGCAATATTTACAAGGGCACCATCACCAAGGTGGAAGCCAGCCTACAGGCAGCCTTCGTGGAGTATGGGTCAGCCCGTCAGGGTTTTCTGCCCATTAACGAAATCCATCCGGACTACTGGAAAGATGGCGCAGACAAGAATGCCGACCCGCGGAAGGTCAACATTCAGGACGTGCTGGAGCCCAAGCAATCGCTTCTGATACAGGTCGTCAAGGAGGAACGTGGCACCAAGGGCGCAGCCCTGACTACCTACATATCCCTGGCTGGCCGTTACCTGGTGCTTAGCCCGAATACGGAGCGCGGTGGTATTTCCCGCAAGCTTTCCGACGAAGAACGCCGATCCATGAAGGAAATCCTGGCTCAGCTTCAGGTTCCAGAAAATATGGGGCTGATTGTTCGTACGGCTGGCAAGGACCAGACACTGGAAGCCCTGCAACGCGATTACTCTTATCTGCAGCGCTTGTGGGATGAAATCCGCATCAAGGGCGAATCAGCCCCCTCCCCTTCGCTGATTTACCTGGATGGCGATCTGGCCACACATGCCATCCGCGATCATTTTACCGATGACATCAGCGAAATCTGGGTGGATAACCACGACATTTATCAGCGCACCAAAGAATTTGTCCACGCCGTACTGCCAGGCAAGGAGAAGCTGGTCAAACTCTACCGGGGTAAGAAATCCCTGTTCCGACACTATGGCATTGAGAGCCAGTGTGAGGAAGTTCATGAACGTGAAATTCGGCTGCCATCAGGTGGCTCCATCGTCTTTGACCCCACGGAAGCGCTGACATCCATCGATGTTAACTCATCCCGCTCCACCAAGGGCAAACACATTGATGACACTGCCCTGGCCACCAATCTGGAAGCAGCTGAAGAAATCTCACGCCAGTTACGGATTCGCGATATCGGCGGACTGATCGTTATTGATTTCATTGATATGGTCTCACGCAAGCATGCTCAGCAGGTGGAAGAGGCGTTGCGCGCCGCCTGCAAAACAGACAAGGCACGCATTCAGATTGCACGTATTTCCCGCTTTGGCCTGCTTGAGATGTCCCGGCAGCGTCTGCATCCATCCGTACGTGAATCAAGCACCGAGGCATGTCCCCGTTGTCAGGGGGGCGGCTATATCCGCACGGTTGAATCCATGGCCCTGCAAATGCTTACACGCATGGAAGATCTGGCCGAGGCCGGCAAAAAACCCACTTTGCTTGTGCAGGTGCCGTCTGATACCGGCGAGTATCTGATGAACAACAAGCGGAGCAACATCGCCCGCATCGAGGAAATCTACGAGGTGCAGATCAACCTTCAGATTCGTCCGGAGCTGATGATTCCGCATTATCGCATCGAACGACAGTGGAAAGATGACGGTCAGCAACGTATCGAAGTACTGGAAGATACCAGCAAGGGTAAAAAGCCCGTGCGTACCGGTCGCAAGCTTAAGCCAAGCAAGCCAATCGTCGGCATCCCCGCTCCGGCCAAAAGAAAACCTACGACAACAACAAACAGCTGGTGGTCATCGCTTTTTGACATTGTGTCGGGAAACAGTAAAAAGCGTAAACAGGAAGAGGAGGCAAGAAAACGCCGCAGCTCTTCCGGCAGACGCCGCCAGCGGAGCAGAAATCGGAAACGCCCACCGGCAGGCGGCCAGAAAAGGGGGGCAGCAAAACAGCAAACGGCCTCTCCGGGAACTGATGCCGGTAATGCCGTTGCCGGGCAACAGGGAGAGGGCAATAACCGCCGCAGACGCCGCAGACGCAGGCGCGGCGGTTCGCAAAACAAGCAGACTGCACCGCAAAAGCAGCCTGAACGTGCAACAAGCGCCCCCGTCAATGAGGTAACGCCTGGAAGTGAATGAAGCAAACCGCTGACAAACAGCGCGTCCTGCATCTGATCATACATAATGACTATCATGGACAGCGCTTGGATCATGTACTGGCTGCATTAAGCGGTTTATCGCGCAGCCGCATACAGCAGCTATTGCGTGAAAATCATATTGACGGACCACCCCATGCACTGAAAGCCGCAAGCAAGGTCTGTGCAGGGGATGCTTACCAGCTCGAAGTGCCTTCGGCCGTACCAATGACGCTCGTACCTGAAGCTATCGATCTCGATATCCTCTATGAAGATGATCACCTGATCATCATCAACAAGCCGGCCGGGATGGTGATCCATCCCAGCCATGGACACACAGGCGGTACGCTTGTTCATGCCCTGCTGCATCACTGCCCCGGGCTGCCTGGCATCAATGGTGTGGAACGCCCCGGTATTGTGCACAGACTGGACAAGGATACATCCGGCAGTCTGGTTGTCGCCAAATCAGAAACCGCCCACCGGCGTCTGGTTGATATGTTTTCTACCCATAACATTGAGCGTCAATATCTGGCCTGGTGCCGCGGCATACCCGCCTGGAGCCAGAAGCGCATCGAACTGCCCATTGGAAGACATCCCACACACCGACAAAAAATGGCCGTATGTCATCATGGCAGAGCCGCTATTACGGATGCCGTTGTTGAACACCGATACACACATTTCTGTCGTATGCGGTTAACTCTGCATACCGGCCGCACTCACCAGATTCGCGTTCATCTTTCACATGAGCGCCTGCCCATCATCGGCGATACAGTCTATGGCCGCAGCTTCACACCGGGGAAAAACATTCCCGAACCGCTGCGTGGAGCCATTCGGACACTGAGGCGCCAGGCCTTGCATGCCGAAGTGCTGGGCTTTCAGCATCCGGTTACTGGCGAAGCCTTGCGTTTCCTTGCCCCTCTTCCGGATGATCTACGCGCACTTTCCGATGCGCTGGAACGAAGTTATGGCTGAGGACATGTATTTGCGGTCAGAGCTTTTCGCATCCCACGGGATTACCGGTATCTTCACAACACGACTGGGGGGTATAAGTAAGCCGCCATTTGACAGTCTGAATCTCGGAGCGGGGCTCGGAGATAATGAGGAACACGTGAGGACAAACCTGGACAGGGTGGTCGTAAAAGCTGGCCTTCCCGCCATACCCCATCGTTCCCATCAGTGCCATGGAATTGGTCATATATGGTGCGAAGGCCCGGCCATGCGTGACAATGCGACGGCCGATGTGCTGCTGACTCAACAGGCCGGGTGCGCCGTATCAGTAAGAACAGCCGATTGCACCCCCATCCTGCTTGTCGATCCGAAGACAGGTATAGCTGCGGCAGTCCATGCCGGTTGGCGAGGCACGGCAAAGCGGATTGTCCGGCAAGCTGTCACAGTCATGCAGTCGCATGGTTCCCGACCCGAACATATCCTCGCCAGTCTGGGGCCGTGCATCGGTCCATGCTGCTTCAGCATTGGTGAAGAAACCACTGCGGCGTTGATGGCAAGCTGTGATGACGCAGGTTATTATATCCATGCAAACACAGCTGACCTGGCCGGAATCAATGCGCTTCAATTACAGCAGGCAGGGGTAAGCAAAGCACATATCGAGAGCATCAGGGCCTGCACAGCATGTGACAACAAACACTTTTTCTCATACCGGCGTGATGGCGACAAATCCGGACGGCATCTTGCCATTGTCGCTATGCCGGAAGCACCCTAGACTTGCGCACCATGAAGCTTATATTTTTCCTGTTTCTGGCACTTCTGCTTTCGGCCTGTGCAAAGGATACTTACAATTTTAGTGCTGCCGAAGCTGATTATACCAAGGCCAAGGAAATGCTTGCCAAAGGCAATTATGGCAAGACCAATGCCTTCTTGGAAAAGTTTTCGGCCCAGCATCCATACAGCCATTATTCCGTACAGGCCGAACTACTGCGCGCCTTTGCAGCATATAAAGGCGGAGAGTATGCTCTTTCCGAAACCCTGTGTGAGCAGTTCGTTCGCAGGCATCCGCGCCATCCTGATGTCGCCTATGCAAAATACCTGCTGGCCATGACGCATTACAAACAGGTGTCACCCCCGGAACGCGATCCCGGAGAATCCCTGGCCGCCATCAAGGCATTCAAGGTTCTGATCAAAGAACACCCGGAAAGCAGCTATGCCAGGGATGGTGCCAGCCGCCTGCAGAAATTGTATAACAACCTGGCAAAACATGAAGTTAACGTCGGAAAATTCTACTTTGATCGTGCCCGTTATGTAGCTGCGGCCAATCGCTTTCAGAAGGTAGTGGAACTGTACCAGACTTCTCCTGCCATCGAAGAAGCCCTGTATTATCTCGCCGCCTCTTACGCAAAACTCGGCATCACAGAAAGCGCCCGGGAAACTGCGGTCCTGTTGCGGCACAATTACCCCGGAGGCTCATGGAGTGCAAAGGCTGCTCGCTTCCAGTAACAGATTCGCGCTGGCCATTTCCCTGCTCGTGCTTGTCAGTAGCTGCGCGGATGTGGAAAAGACAGCCATCCATAGGGTGCTGGATGCCCGTGATCAGGCCGTAAGCACGCAGAACATCAGCGACTACAGCGCCCTTCTCTTCAATAACTATCAGGATAACAGGCAGGGGAAAATTGAGGTGGTTGCACGCATGATTGCCCTGTTTTCACAGTTTGATGCGACTGACATGCAATCCTATGACCGCAATATCCGGCTGATAGACGAGACCCATGCTCAATGTGAACAGTCCTATACGCTGCGTGTAAAAGCCGGCGGCGCCTGGCGGGAAATCGTGCAGCGCGAACAGTTGTATCTGACCCGGACACCGGTTGGCTGGAAAATCAGCGCGGGGATTTAGCCGACCGACGTTTCGCCGGAGCTGGCGCGGCCACAGGAGCAAAATCGTCCACCATGATGGCAACACGCTCCGCTTTTTGCGCATCACGCAGTACACCGGTCTCTTTCTTGTTCAACACCTTGGCTGTCACAAGGTCATCGAGCCATGCATTGTAATCCTGATCCGGCTGGTAGATCTCTCCGGCCTTGCGCAGCTTGCGCTCGATTGGTTCAGCGCGAAGGGTCATTTTCAGTGCATGCTCAAGACGGCCTGTGGAATCACCAGGATCAATCGAATAGTAAATCCCGCCAATCAGGCGGTCACGCGTCGCCGAAGGTTCCAGCAGCAGGGACGCCACCTGATGTCCAAGTCTGTCTGACGGTCCATGCAGACGCCTGCCGAGCGGCAAGGCCCATGCACGCAGTTTCCATGCGATTGGCCGCACAGGAAAATTACGTATTACGCCATCCAGTGCATGCTGGATTTTATGCAGGCAGTGTTCACAGGACCATTGCACCAGTGGCAGATCAGCTTTCGGCCTCCCGTCATCCTCGAAACGCTTAAGTACCGCCGAACACAGGTACATATAGCCGAGTGCATCAGCAAACCTGCCTGACAATTTCTCCTTGCGTTTGAAGGCGCCGCCCAGCACAAGCAGGCTGACATCAGCCAGTGCGGCTGTGGCAGCGCTGAAGCGGGCCAGCTTCCTGTAGTAGCTCGCCGTCGGGCCAGATACCGGCGAAGGTGCAAGCAACCCACCGCTGGTGGCATAAACAAAGGCTCTGGCAGCATTGGAAACCGAATAACCAAGATGACCGAACAGCGCGGCATCAAATCGGGCAAGTGCTTTTTCCTCGTCTTCCTCGTTTGCCGCGGCAATCTCTTCCTGTAAATAGGGGTGGCAGCGCATCGCACCCTGACCGAAGATAATCATGCTGCGTGTCAGAATGTTTGCACCTTCTACCGTAATACCGACGGGCACAGTCTGATAAATACGCCCCAGATAATTGGAAGGACCAAGACAAATACCGCGGCCGCCATGTATGTCCATGGCGTCATCAATCAGCTGCCGCATATTTTCGGTCAGGTAATATTTCACAATGGCGGAAATCACCGATGGTTTCTCACCGATATCCAGCGCCGAAGTTGTCAGCGTGCGGGCGGCATCCATCATATACGTCAACCCACCAATCCGGGCCAATGCCTCCTCAACACCCTCGAATTTACCTATAGACAGATGGAACTGTTTGCGTACCCGTGCATAGGCACCTGTCGTCTGACTTGCGAGTTTGGCAGCCCCGGTACTTGTGGCCGGCAGTGAAATACCGCGGCCAACTGCCAGGCGCTCGACAAGCATACGCCAGCCGTGGCCAATCATTTCCTGACCGCCAATGACCCAGTCCATCGGAATAAATACATCCTTGCCGCTGTTGGGCCCATTCTGGAATGCGCTATCCAGAGGCGCATGCCTGCGGCCAATTTCGACACCCGGCGTATCCGTTGGAATCAGGGCGCAGGTAATGCCCAAATCTTCCTGATCCCCCAGCAAATGCTCCGGGTCATAGGCATGAAAAGCCAGGCCGAGAACGGTCGCTACCGGTCCCAGCGTTATGTACCTCTTTTCCCAATTCAGTCTGAGACCAAGCGTCTGCTTGCCTTTATATTTCTGTTTGCAAACAATGCCCGTATCCGGCATAGCTCCGGCATCGGAACCGGCAAATGGTCCGGTCAGGGCAAAGCATGGAACCTCCTCGCCCCCGGCCAGCCGTGGCAGATAATGTTTCTTCTGCTTATCCGTGCCATAATTCAGCAACAATTCGGCCGGTCCCAGCGAGTTCGGCACCATGGCCGTCACAGCGGCCGTACCGCTGCGGCTGCCGATTTTCATGATGACCTGTGAATGCGCATGCGCTGAAAATTCCAGGCCGCCGTATTTTTTCGGAATAATCATACCGAAAAAGCCCTTGGCCTTGATAAACTCCCAGACCTTCGGCGGCAGATCATTCAACTCATGCGTGATCTGCCAGTCATCGAGCATGGTGCAGAGCTTTTCGACCGGGCCGTCAAGAAAGGCCTGTTCTTCTTTGTTCAGTTTTGGCGCAGGTATATCGAGCAACTTTTTCCAGTCGGGGTCGCCTTGTAACAGATCCGCATCCCACCATACCGTACCAGCCTCCACCGCTTCCCTTTCGGTCGCAGACATTGGTGGTAGCGCTTTGCGAATATAATTGAGCAACGGCCTGCTGATCCATTTGCGGCGAATATCCGCAACGCCAAGGAAGACCCCCATCGCGGTATAAAGCATCCAGACAATCACAGCCGCAATACCGGATAGATGACCTGTGGCCATCAATAGCACAAATGTGACCGCCAATAAGACAAGCCACACATAAAAGCTCAAATGCACCCGCGCCAGCAAAACCAGAGCCGCGATAATGATGGCAAGATAGATCAGTATGGTCATTCAAGTCTCCTTACTGCCGATTGCGAACAACACTTTTTATTTGTCACTAGTTTAGCGGAAAAGCTTACCTGTTGTGCGAAGACAGTTACAAAAAAAGGGGCCGAAAGGCCCCTTTTCATCCAGATCGCTTACAGTGCTTAAAACTTGTGGGATAAAGAAACTGTCACGACATGCGCATTGGCTTGATATGTACCATTTTTCACTGTGTCGGGAGCAAGAGGCAAATCACCGACTGGTGATGCAGTCTGGTTCCGGTCCTTGAAATAGACATAGGCGTAAGCCAGATCAATGGTGGTGGCCGGAGTAAAGTCATAGCCATAACCCACCGAGAACAGGTAACGGTCGGTATCTGGAATAGCCGGTGTAAAATCTACATCCGGAACCGGCGTGGGATCATAAACAAAACCCAGTTGGGTCCGCATATTGGAAGCATATCTCCATTCCAGACCTGCCCTGAGTTGTACGGTCGACTTCCAGTTCTGGGGAAGGTTGGTTTGCCCCCCGTTTGGTGCTCCACCAGCAAGAAATCGGAGCGTATCAATTGCACCTCGGTAAGCAGCACTTGCATAGCGGATATCAATCGAATCGAAGGTCTTCCAGTTAATCCAGTCCGCATCGAAGCTAAGGGTCCATGCCTCACTCGGGCTCCAGGCAATGCCGGAGTTAATCTGGTCCGGCAGCGTAACAGATGTTGTTGCCGCACTCGAGGTGCCACCGACTAAAGCAAGGTTACCCTTTGCCGATGCGGTGCCACTCACATCTATTTTAATTCTGCTACGGTAGGTGACACCGATGCTGAACGTATCCGTTTTGTAGAGAATGGAAGCATTCCCGCCCCAGCCATCACCATCACCGTTTAAGTCCTGCAGGCTGTTGTTAAGATCAACCTTGTTGAGAAGGGCATAACTGAAACCTCCGGCAATGGACAGATGATCGCTGACCTTGAAAATGACATTGGGTTGCAGCAGCGCCATCTGGAGCCTTGAAAAGGTGCTCTTAGATGCAAAGGGGTTTGCAGCAGTATCCGGCCAGTCGGTTTCCAGACCAAACGGCGCATTGATGCTGATCGAAGCACCCAGCCTGGTATCATCATCCATGTAGGTAAAATACACATGCGGCACGAAGAATGTATTACTGCCCGCACTGACAGCTTTCGGATGAAGTGGATTGAATGTATTCGTTGTAAAGTCTGTACCTGGAACAATAACGATAGCGCTACCGCCCATGATCTGTTTGCCATCTGTAAAACCGACCCCAGCCGGATTGTACCAAGCTGCCGAAGGATCATCGGCGACTGCCGTAAATGCACTGCCCATGCCTGTCGCACGAGCTGCCATTTCACCAATCTGGAATCCACTTGCCTGTGCTGATGCCACAACAAACAGGCACGCAGCACTGGCCGCAAACAAACGATGCAAGAAATTTCGCATATCTCCCTCCCAAGAGTTAAATTTGAATAAATATGACTTACTGTGGCTCAAATATCAACGGTGGGTGAGCTCAAGGGTATCCGTTCAGCTGCCAGTGGTATGGGAGATGGCCGGCAACAGAAATACCAGCTCCCATATCCTCTCGATATAGGCGGATAAACCGCTTAACCCCTTCGGGCCCATCAAAATCAGCTTCAAACCAGTCGAAGATTTCTGAAATATAAATGCCGCCATCGGCAATGCGCACCCCTTTGCCGGAATTTGCCATGAATAGTGCGGCCTGTTCATCAAGATGTTGCTCAATGAATGCGGCGCGATAGGGCCGGATACGCAAATCCGGGCAACTTACAGAGGCACAGACAATAGCCATGTGAATACGGGGATCACCCATCGGCCTCAGAATTCTGTGCTCGATTTCATGCAGGGTTCGCATCTTGCCACCAATCCTGCCAGCCGAGCGGTGCCAGACCGGCCAGAACAGCATGCCGGCATCCCGGATGTCATGCAGCGGCCAGTGCTCCAGCACCATGTTAATCGCCAGAATATTGTAGGCATTGATCCAGAATGCGAGCCTTTCTTCTCTTTCATGCAGACGGGACAAATCAAAATCAGCGACTGATGCCAGCACCTTGCTCCATTCATCGTCCTGCCTGATGCCACGGTAATCGACGGCATGCAGAGCTATACCCAATTTAGATCCCTGATGCACATATTGACTGAGTATGGCGGCATAAGGGCCCCAGTCCGGTTCATCGGCATTAGCTGGGAGATTTGGCAACAACAGCAGCACTAGGGCTGCCCCGAGCAATCTGATCATCCTTTTGTCAGGCAAATCGCATCAGAAACCGAACGATCTTCTTTGTACGCCCGGAGAAAAGCTTGGGTGTATAGTAGCTACCGGCCACACGCTTGTTGACTTCAGCAAGCGTGGGGTATGGAGCAATCATGCTTGCCATCGCCCCTATTTTCAGCTTCTGACTGATGGCCAGCGCCCAGGGATGAATAAGCTCGCCGGCATGCAACCCGACAATGCTGGCACCCAGAATGCGCCCATTCTTTGCGGCGATGACCTTGATCATGCCCTCGGTGCGTCGCTCGGCCTGGGCCCGGTCGTTTTCAGCAAATGGCCAGGTTAGTACCTGTACGTTCAGTTCTTTCTCTTTCGCATCCGCTTCACTCAGACCGACATGGGCCAGTTCCGGGTCGGTGTAGGTGACCCATGGCACCGCTGAGTAATCGACCTTGGCCGGGAGCTTGAATAGGATATTGCGAATAACGATGCCGGCCTGATAGGCAGCCATATGCGTAAATTGATAGGGCCCTGCAACATCGCCAATGGCACAGATTCGCCGGTTCGAAGAGCACAGCCGCGCATCCACTTCAATACCGCGCGGCGAGAACTCCACACCGGCCGCTTCCAGGTTCAGCCCATCCACATTGGCCTTCCTTCCTGTTGCAATCAGCAGATGAGACCCCTCTACGCACTGTTCAGCGGATTGTTCCCCATCGGTCATTTCACAATAGGCCTTGATGCCATTGTCTGTCTGCTCAAAGCGGAGATTCCGGCCTCCCTCATAGAAGGTAATGCCTTCCTTTGCCAGATAATCAATGACAATACGGGACAAGTCTGGATCATCGTTGACAAGCAGCCGGGCCACCTCCATGACCGTCACCTTCGCGCCCAGACGGCGATGCGCCTGCGCCATTTCCATGCCAATTGGTCCGCCGCCAATGACAATCAGATGTTCAATCGGCTCTTTATTATCAAAGATGGTTTCGTTGGTAAAATACGGTACATTCTCCAGCCCGTCAATCGGCGGCACAAAAGGTGAAGAGCCGGTTGCAACAACAAAATATCTGGCTCGGATGCGCGCATCTCCGGCCAGCAGTGTGCGCTCATCCTCAAAACGTCCCGCAGCGCGAATGACCCTGACACCCATCTCCTCAAAACGTTCCTGTGAATCATTGGGAGCGATCTTTCCGATCACCTGATGGATATGGCGATGCACCGTCGCCCAGTCCACAATGGGCTCGCCCGCCTGCAGGCCATAGCAATGCGTATCGCGCACAGCCTGTGCCTTTTCTCCGGCAGCAAGCAAGGCCTTGGATGGCACACAGCCAGTGTTCAGGCAATCACCGCCCATCTCTCCTTTCTCAACAAGCACAACGCTGGCACCCATCTGGGCAGCGCCGGCTGCCACGCTCAGTCCGCCGGAGCCGGCCCCTATGACGCAGATATCGACTTCGATGCGATGATTCATTCCGCTTCTCCCAGTGTGTTGCCGCCCTTGAACTTCTTATACGCCACAGGTAACAACGCCAGCAGCGCCAGGCCGACGAGGGCGGCGAGAATTTCCGGCGTCATTACATTTTCCAGGCTAAAGGTCTCGCCGCGTTCAAATACACTGCCAAGACCGGAACCAACGAGCACAAAGACAATGCCGCCGGGGATGATGCCAATAAAGGTGGCCGCGACATAGGTGCGCAAGGGCACGCCGAGTAGAGCCGGCGCCAGATTGACCAGCCAGAACGGGAAGATCGGAATGAGTCGCAGCACGAGCAGATAATTAAAGGCATTTTCATGGAAGCCACGGCGCATGCGCTCAAGTCTGGCACCGGCCTTGGCGCGCAGGGGATCAGCCAGTGCCGTCCGCGCCGCCAAAAACAACAGGGTGGCGCCGATAGAGGCGCCGGTAACGGCATAGATCGCACCAAAAACGGTGCCGAACAGAAAACCGCCTGAGACAGTCATCACAGCGCCACCCGGCAGCGAAAAGGCGACAACGACAATATACAGCGCAATGTAGGCCAGTGGCGCCAGCAGCGGATGCTTCTGTACCAGTTCAAGCAGGGATGTGCGGTGTTCGCTTAAGGCCTCAAAGCTGAGAAACCGGCCCAGATCCAGCACGAAAAATAATATCAGTCCGACCACAAGAATCAGCAATGGAATCAGCCTTCGGGCCAGTGATTTCTGCTCAGCTGTCACGTTTGACTACCAGCCTATAGTCTGGTGTCGGGTTCAGTGGGCAGGAATACACATACTCGCCTTCTTCCAGCGTGATGGGATAATCTTTCACGGTTCCTGTAAAAATTCCGCCACCGGATACGCTCGGCAGCGTGACCCTTCCCAGCCCTGCACCACGCAGCCAGAAGCCAAGCTCGTACGGCACGTTTTTATTGCGGATGCGAAAGATATATTGGCCCGGTGCAAGCTCAAGCGTCGTTGACTTGGCCAGGCGATCCGGCCCGGATTTTGCGTTGACAGTCTCACAATCGGCATAGGCATGCGTGATGAATCCCCGATCCTTGCCTTCAGGCTCGACAAACTGACAGCCGGTCTGTGTCAGCTCCACAACAACGGGTTCTGCGACGGCGTTTGTAGCCATAAACAGACCGCAAGCCAACGCTGTCATACATGTTTTCATCATCTGCCTCCATTTGGTTCTAGTTGGTAGCATGAGCAATGGTCCAATTACAGCTGCCGCTAGCGCATCAGCAGACGATGCATGACAGCAATACAGCGATCCATCACGCAGGTCAGACCGCTTTTGGTAGCTACCCTCCAGGCCTCTTCATTGACTATACCCTGCTGCAACCAAAGCGCTTGCGCGCCGATGGCAACCGCGTCCCTGGCGATATCGGGTGTGGCTTCCGGCTTTCTGAATACATCGACAATGTCCACCTGTTCCGGGATGCTGCCCAGCGTTGCATAGGCCTTTTGGCCAAGAACCTGATCGACTTTGGGATGAACGGGAATTACATGATAGTCCTGTGCAAGCAGGAACTCGGCAATCTGATGACTGGCACGTTCCGGCTTGGGCGAACATCCCACAACCGCAATTGTTTTTGCATCACCAAGAATTTTTTGAATTGCGCCATCATCAGGGTTTTTCCAGTTCACACCATGCCTCCAGTTCCGAGCGTAGTCCATCAGGAAAGATTTTTCTTACATATGTTGTACGAACCGACAATATTGATGGCACTGAGTCGGTCAGACGTCCTCATCATGGCTGCGCAACCAGTCTACGGTTTCCTGCCAGAACGAGGCGCCAACAGGTTCCCTGAAAAACCCAAAATGACCAACAGACGGTACGCCAAGCTGCTCCGGGCTTAGGTGCCGATGCGTTATATTGCAATTCGGATACTCCCTTAGCAGCACACCCACCGCCGTCTGCGGGGCAATCGCATCATCGGTAAAACTGTACGCCAGAATCGGAATCTGAAGATTACGATAAGCTGACAGATCAAACCCATAGCGCGGGTTAAACAGGTAGCCCGGAGTTCTCCCCCAACGCGCCCATTCGCGCGCCACGCCACTCGGAAGATCGACCGAGGCAAGGCCCAGAAGCCTTGCCGGAAAGCTGTTGCGTCCTATACTCAGTAAAGGCAGCAGCACATGCCATAGGAAAAATGTTGTCACCTGCATCGCTGGGGCAAAATTCCGCCAATAGCCACTCTGACTGGCTACCACCACCATGCCCGATAATAGCTTGCTGTGACTGGCCAGCCCGACGAGCTGACCACCGACACTGTGGCCAATTAACCAGATATGCTTCGGTGTCATCTTCTCTTTTACCCAACGAAACACCGTATCCAGATCAAGCTGGCCCCACTGATGCATACGGATTTTGCTGCCTACCAGTTCATCAGATCGCGACTCGGCAATGCCGCGATAATCATAAGTCACTACATAAAACCCATGATTTGCCAGAAAGGCAGCCAACGGTGCATAAAATGTCTGCGGAACAGCCAGTGCCGGATTGATGATAATCGCCTGCAATACTGCTTCAGACTGCGCGGGAAAATAAACAGTTGCGGCCAACTGGACACCATCTGTACAACGGACCTGGACAGTCTCGCTTCGGTGCAGCGCCAAATCGCCTTCAGCTTCCGATTTCATGCCATGTTAGGCGCTTCTGATTTGGAATTCTTACCTGATCCTGAAGAAGACCAGGCTCTCAGAACAATTCGAACAGATCGTCTACAGACAAATGCTTCTCCTCGACATGGGCATGAAAGAGCCGGTTGTCCGCCTTTCTGAGCCGGCGGCTGATTTCCCTGCCAATATTCATCTGAACCATCGTGAACTGCTCAAGATTCTCCCGGTAAAGCTCCAGTAGTATCGTATTGGTAAGCTCAATGGCCGTGCAATCCTCTACCGCACGAACGGAAGCACTGCGTGGATACAGATCGATCAGGGCCATTTCACCGAAACAGTCGCCACGGCCCAGATACTTCAAAGCGTGCTCCTGATCATCCCAGTTCTTGAGAATGGCAACCTTGCCCTGTTCCAGAACAAACATAGAAGAACCCTTATCGCCCTCGCGGAAGAAATAATCGTTGGCTGCGATATCGGTGATGGACGCCAGCTCAAGCAGAAACTCCAGCGTTTTCTCCCGGATGCCGCCGAAAACAGGCATACCTTGCAGGAGTTCCAATCGTGTTGTCTGCATCGGAAATTAGTGTGAACAGGCCCTGGCTGCCAAACGTCTTTCTACAGGTCCAGAAGCAGGCCGCCCGGATATTCCAGCAATTCCTTGACCGAGACGAGGAATTGTACGGCTTCCCGTCCATCAATCAGTCGGTGGTCATAGGAAAGCGCCAGATACATCATGGGTTGAACCACGATCTCATCATCTTCCACGACAGGGCGCTTTTTGATGGTATGCATGCCGAGAATGGCGCTCTGCGGAGGATTCAGGATTGGCGTGGATAACAACGAGCCAAATATACCGCCATTGGTGATGGAAAACGTCCCGCCCTTCAGGTCATTCGGCATCAGCCCGCCTTCGCGCGCCTTTTGGGCATATTCTGCAATGCTCCGTTCAATGGTTGCATAACTCATCTGCCCGGCATCACGCAGAACAGGCACCACCAGCCCCTTATCGGTACTGACGGCAATGCCGATATCCGAGTAATTGTGATAGACAATCTCGTCACCTTCGATATAGGCGTTCAGGCTCGGAAATTTCTGCAACGATTCCACACAGGCCCGCACAAAGAACGACATCAGCCCCAGATCAACACCGTGTTTCGCCTTGAAGGTCTCACGGTATCTGGCACGTAAATCCATAACCGGATGCATGTTTACTTCATTGAATGTAGTCAGAATGGCTGCGGTATTTTGCGCATCCTTCAGGCGCTGCGCCACACGCTGGCGCATGCCGCTCATCGGCACCCGTTCCTCCTTGCGCTCGGAAGATACGGGAAGCGACTCCACCTTTGGAACCGGCTTGACTGCTTTCGATGCAGGCTTTTTCTGTACCGGCTGTTTCTTGCCCCTGGCAGTTTCAGGCTCCGCCTTGGCTGCCTGCTTCGGCTTGGACTCCGGCTTGGGTTTTCTCTCGGGTTTGGCCGCGGCTTTTGGTGCAGTGGCCGATGTATCAACAACACCAATAACTTCACCTGGCGTTACGGTTTCATCGACCTGTTTATGGACCTTTTTTAATACCCCGGCATCCAGTGCAGTGATTTCCATCGTAATCTTGTCGCTTTCGATTTCCGCCAGTACATCATCCACCTCAACGGCCTCACCCTGCTGTTTCAGCCATGCCACCAGCGTAGCTTCCGATTCTGACTCACCCAGACTGGGTACCTTGATTTCAACATCCGCCATCTATTTCCTCCGTCAATCCTCTAATTCGTCCGCCAGGGCGGCATCTACCAGCACCCACTGTTCTTCGGCATGCCGTTTCGCTGAACCCACTGCAGGCGCTGCGGCAGCTTGCCGGCTCAGATGATGCAGATGCTGCCCGGCATGCAGGCAACGGTTAATGCAGTGACTGATCTGATACCAGGCACCCTGATTCTCAGGTTCTTCCTGAACCCAGACCAGTTCCTGCGTTGCCGCATAATTTGCCGTCAACATTTTCAACTCGTTATACGGGAACGGATACAGTCGTTCGACGCGCACGATGGCAACATCGTAGATTTCTCGCTTGCGTCGCTGGGTAAGCAGATCGTAATAAACCTTGCCCGAGCATATTAACAGGCGTCTGACACGTGAAGGCTGCACATCGGAGTCCTGCTCCGGCAATACTGGCTGAAAACCTCCCCGGCTGAATTCCTCGATAGTGGAAAATGACGGTTTCTGTCGTAACATGCTCTTCGGGGCCATGATGACCAAGGGTTTGCGTGTCTTGGCCAATGACTGTCTTCTTAATAAATGGAACAACTGCGCTGGCGTGGTCGGACAAACAACCCACATGTTCTTTTCAGCGCACAGTTGCAAATAACGTTCCAGCCTGGCTGATGAATGCTCAGCACCCTGGCCTTCAAAGCCATGCGGCAACCACAGGACCAGACCGCTCATACGACTCCACTTGGATTCACCCGCTGCAATAAACTGATCGATGACAACCTGTGCATTGTTGGCGAAATCACCGTATTGCGCTTCCCAGATCACCAGCGCACGCGGCTCGGCTACGGAATAGCCGTATTCAAAAGCCATGACCGCCATCTCGGAAAGCATGCTGTCCACCACGATAAAGTGCGAAAGCTCGCCATTCTCCACCTGTCGAACCGGAAGAAATCCTTTGCCTGTTTTCTGGTCGTAAACCACGGCATGGCGATGGAAGAAGGTGCCGCGACCTGTATCCTGTCCGCTCAGGCGCACCCACCCGCCCGCATGCACCAGCGTCGCATAGGCCATAATCTCGGCACAGCCCCAGTCAACAGGCTGTTGACCATCCATCATGTGAATGCGGCTTTCAAATATTTTCTCAACCTTGGGATGCAGGCTGAAATCGGACGGAAGCACGTGCACATCGCGCACCAGCTTCTGTAATACCTCCTGACTGACCGTCGTATCCAGTTCGCCGGCATCCTCGCGCATGAAACCCTGCCAACGCCCCTGCAGACTGTTCACGGGACTGGGCGGTGTTCTGTCCTTGGCGCGACGAATATTGTCAAGGCAATCACGGTAGCTGCGCACCATCGTGTTTGCCTCCTCCTCGCTCAGCACGCCGGCACGGGCCAGCTGTTCGCCGTAGCATTGCTGCACAGTCGGATGCTCGTCAATACGGCGATACATCACCGGCTGCGTAACTTGCGGTGTATCCGCCTCGTTGTGGCCATGCTTGCGGTAGCAAACCAGATCAATGACGATGTCTTCACGGAAACGGTTGCGATAATCCACGGCGATATCCATGGCCAGGCATGCTGCCTCGGGATCATCACCGTTTACGTGCAGAATCGGCGCCTGCACCATTTTGGCAATATCCGTGCAATATACCGTAGATCTCGCATCAAACGGATTAACGGTAAACCCTATTTGATTGTTAACAACAATGTGAACCGTGCCGCCGGTGCGGAAGCCACGCAATTTTGACAGATTCAGTGACTCGGCCACGACCCCCTGCCCGGCAAAAGCGGCATCACCATGCACCAGCACACTCATCACCTCTCGCCTTGCCTTATCCTTTCTGCGGCACTGTCTGGCCCGTACGCTGCCCAGCAGTACCGGCGTGATAATTTCCAGGTGTGAAGGATTAAAACCCAGCGACAGATGTACCACACCGCCAGGTGTCCGGATATCTGAAGAAAAGCCAAGATGATATTTCACATCTCCCGCACCATGCTCGGCATCTTCGAAGTGAGTCCCTTCGAATTCGGCAAAGATATCGGACAGAGATTTACCCATGATATTGGCCAGTACATTCAGCCGGCCACGATGCGCCATGCCGAGAATAATCTCCTTAGTCCCCCTGCTGCCAGTGCACTGGATCATGGCATCGAGCATTGGAATCAGGCTTTCGCTGCCTTCCAGCGAAAAACGTTTCTGCCCGGTATAGCGGGTATGCAGAAAGCGCTCGAACTCTTCGGCATGCATCACGCGGCCGAAAATATGCCGCCTTGTATCCACATCAAAATCCGGCGTGGAGCGTGCGTGCTCCAGCCTGTCCTGCAGCCAGTTCCTTCTGGCGGAATCGGTAATATGCATGAATTCCGGACCGATATGACCACAATATGTCTGCTGCAATATATCCAGAATATCACGCAACGGGAGAGTAACAGGCCCGGCAAGGTCACCGGTTGGGAACTCGGCATCCAGATCAGCCTCGGACAGGCCGTAATAGCTAAGCGCCAGTTCCGGACTCGGCTTTGGCGGATTCAGATGCAGGGGGTCAAGCTCGGCATGCAAATGGCCATGCACGCGATAGGCATGAATCAGATAAAGTGCCCGGGAAGGATATTCAATCTGCCCGAGTTTAGTGGGCTCGTCCTCTGCCATGCCAATACCGGCTGATACGGCCTGCACGGGCCGATACATGCGGCGCAACATGGACTGATGAGAGCGCTCAGCATCCGGGGATACGCCATGTTGCTGGTTCAGCTGTGCAAAACGCGCGGCCCAGTCCTCAGGTACAGCATCCGGATTACGAAGATAATCTTCATACATCTGCTCGAGATAAGCGCTGTTTGTGCCAAACAGGTCATCATCCAGTAGCGATGTTTTAAATTCTGCCTCTACCTGACTCACATAGCCCCCGTAAGTAGTGAATTCATTTTATGTTTCGGTTTATAGCGCAAACACCCTGAAAAAGCGATAGTTGCCAACATGCGGCGCTGAAGAAGTTTGTCGGTATGGCAGCACTTGGCTTACGGAGCTTCCCAGCTGCGGGCCCTCTGGCTAGTTTTCACAGCACACGATATGAGAATACGCCGTTTTATTTTGCTCCTATTCATCCTGCTTGCCGCAGGCGTCTTTTCTGCCTGCACGGTGGAGCAGACAGCTACAGGACAGGTCGAACATGTTGTCATTTGCTGGCTGCAGGAGCCGGGGAATCCGGATGCGCGCAGGAAAGTTATCGAAGCCACGCAATCGCTCAAAGACATCCCCGGCGTGCTGGATATCCGTACAGGAAGCGTACTGTCCAGTGAACGAAGTATCGTCGATGACAGCTTCGATATTGGCATTGTCATCACCTTTGCAAATGAACAGGCCATGCGCGCTTATATCACGCACCCGAAGCATAAAAATGTCGTTGAGAACATTATCCGCCCTGTGGTGCGGAAAATCGTCGTTTACGACTTCACCGATGGCTGAATCATTTAGCCACTCAACCGTAACGGATGTGATACCAGAGCACGCCCAGGTATTCATGCAATGCATGGCCGGAATCATCGAGCACATTCCAGCGCGGCAGAAAACTGCGTAGATCATAGGACTCGCGCTCGACCAGATAGGCGCAGGGAGCCGCAATCACATCCAGACCATGGACCCTGAAACACCAGACGGCGCGCGGCATGTGCCAGGCGGAAGTGACCAGTATGATTCGCCTGATGCCCTGTTTGTCCAGAAGCGCCTTGATATATCCGGCATTTTCCCATGTGTTGTTGGCCACGACTTCTGCGTGTGCCAGATTCGCTGGAACACCCAGTTTCAATAACCAGCGGCGCATAATCCGGCCTTCGGGTTCCGCATCTTCGGTCAGGGGCGCACCGCCCGTGGCATGGACCGGAAGTGCCGTTTGCTTCGCCAGCTCCGCTGCATAAACCGTTCGCATCAGTGCATATTGCCCAAGGCTGTCGCGGCCGCCATATTCCGGCGCTTTTTCATAGATGCCGCCGCCGAGTAAGACAATGGCCAGCTTGCCGGCAGGCAGGGCATTGGCCTGAAGCGGCGGATGTGCCGTTTCAAGCGGATTTAACAGCACATCGCGGACTGGCTCGGTGGAAAGCAGATAAAACAGAGCCAGACTCAAGCCTACGAGGCCCCTGCCCCACCATTTGCGCCAGAAAATCAGGCCTGCAACCGCCAGCAGGATCAGCCCGCCGGGCGGTAACAAAAGCTGTGACAGTGATTTTGCTGCCAGCAGTTCCATCACTGGGTCACCTGCAAACCTTCAGCTTCGACTTTTCGCGTCTTGCGAATACTTAAGGCCGCAAGCAGTGCTTCGACGAGCACCCACGATGCCAGTAACAGAATCATCGAACCGACAATCGCCACGGTCCACTGGCTGTTTGCTACGGCCTTGAAGATACCCAGGACCATGCCGGAAATGGTCGCTCCCAGTACCAGTAGCATCGGTAGCAGCGTGTAGAGAATCGGCTTACGCTTGCGATATAGATAAATCGTCACGGCCAGCAGCGTCAGCCCCGCCAGTATCTGATTGGTCGTACCAAACAATGTCCACAAAAACAGGCCGGCCGGTTTGCCATCCACCTTGAAAAAGGCAAAGAATCCGATGGCCGCCACAGCCAAAGCAGTGGATAAATAACGGTTGCCCAGCGCCTCGACGCCGATCGTATTGCCGATTTCCTGAATATTGAAGCGCAGCAACCGCGCGCCAGTATCCACGGAGGTCATGGCAAAAGCCACCACCACAACGCTGATAAAGGCCGCTGCAAAATCGAGCGGCACACCAAGCTGGTGAATGAAATTCGCGTTGCCCTGAATGAATACACCAAGCTTCTGATGCAGGCCAACCGCCTTCTCCCATGAGCCATAGAAGCTCTCCCAGTCGGCACGTGTGTTAAAAGCGCCGGCGGTCGTCGCCAGTACAGCCAGCAAGGCCAGCAGCGACTCGCCGATCATGGCAACATAACCGACAAACGGGGCGTCGGTTTCCTTGTCCAGCTGCTTGGCAGTCGTGCCGGAAGCCACGATGCCGTGGAAACCTGATACCGCACCACAGGCAATGACAATAAACAGAAACGGCAGCATCGGTGGTGCGCCTTCCGGATTCGGATTGATGGCCGGGGCAACCCAGTCGGGCGAAAGCATGAAAAACCCGGCCAGCATCGAGAACAGAGCCAGATACAGCAGCAGCGAATTGAGAAAATCGCGTGGCTGCAACAACAGCCAGACAGGTAATACGCTTGCTGCAAAGGCGTAGATCAAAAGTGTCCAGGTCCAGCCGCTTACAGAAACGCCAGTTACCGGTATAAACAACCCCAGCCAGGTCGTCAACAGCATCAGCATGAATCCCGCACCGATCACTGGCAGTAACGGCAGACTCTTCTTATAAATCAGAAAGCCCATCACCATGGCGATCACCATCAGGGCATAGGTCGGGAATACTGCCTCGGGATGTGCCGTTTTCGGAATATTGGCCGGATCAGGAACGGCAAACAGCCCGGAAATGACCAGCACGAAAACGCCCATCGCCAATGCCACGAGGAAGAAGATCACCATCAGGAACAGCAGACGTGCACGCGGATGGATCACATCGCGTGCAATCGTACCAACGCTCCTCCCCTTGTGACGTACCGACAATACCAGCGCTGAAAAATCGTGGACGGCACCGACCAGAAGCGTGCCCAGCACCACCCACAGCAATGCCGGCACCCATCCCCATATCACGGCAATGGCCGGACCAAGCATCGGAGCCAGACCGGCAATGGAGGCGTAGTGATGGCCAAACAGGATATAGCGGTTGGCAGGCAGGTAATCGACATCATCCCGCAACGCATGCGCGGGCGTCACTGCATCGTCGCTGAGCCCGAATATGCGTTTGGCAAGAAAGCCTTTGGCATAAAAACGGTAAAATACGACGTACAGGCTAAGTACCAGAATAGCCATCAGAACCGGTGACATTCCGCCTCCCTCTCATTCTCCGGATGCCGGAGTTCGCAAGCTTGGAATTTACACGCTACTCTAGCGCAAGTCACCACGGATAGGAGATAAAATGTTGCGTTTGCCATTGTTGTGCCTGCTCCTCACCTTGTCTGCCTGCCAACAGCAAAATGAAGCCCTGCCTGCACAAGAGATAAAAATGGGGCCTGTAGTTGCAAGGATCGGGGGACATGCGCTTTATGAATCCGACATCGATGCCGAGATGAACGCCCTGCCTGAATCGTTACGACACCTAAGAAATGACTCTCAAGCCAGAGCACAGGTGCTGCAAAGCCTGATCAAGCGGCAAATTCTCAGCCAGCGGGCACAGGAACTCGGGCTCGACGCCGATCCAGCCGTCCACCAGAGCATTGTCCGCGCCCGTGACGCGATTCTGATCCGTGCTCTCGAAGAATGGCAGTTGAATCACCTGCCTAAAGCGACCGAGTTGAAAATCAGTGCCTATTACAATGAGCATCCGGATGAATTCACGATTCCAGAACAAATTCATGCCCGGCATATTCTGGTGGCCAGCGAAAAAAAGGCCTGGGAAATACTGAAGGCCCTCAAACGCAAAAAAGCCGACTTTGCGTCACTGGCAGCGACACATTCGCTGGATGACAGCAACAAGTCGCGTGGCGGCGACCTGAACTGGTTTTCCAGAGGTATCATGGTCAAACCCTTTGAAGAAGCGGCCTTTGCCTTGAACAAAGCGGGAGCCAGAAGCAAACCGGTTAAAACACAATTCGGCTGGCATATTATCGAATTGCTAGGCAAGCGCCCGGCCAACCGCAAGAGTCTTGAAGAAGCGCGCGAAGAAATCATCACCATCCTGCAGCAACAGTCACTGGCCGGCTGGATTGACAAGATGACAACCCAGGCCAGCGTCAAGGTGCTGCGGCCGGAATACAATTTACCAGCCACTCCGGACACACCAGGATCGTGACCAGAGCCTCAGTACTTGCCTGCTTGGGAGGCCCTGAAAAAGTTTTCCTTGCGGAGTTTAAGTACTTCCGCTTATTTTGTTTTCCGCCGATTGCACCAGCCACCAAGATGATCTGCCACAATCCCGGCCAGCGCCTCAATATGGGCTGACCCGGCATTGAGCGCCGGAATGTAGCAAAACTGTTTTCCACCTGCGCCGAGAAAGATATCCCGGTTTTCCACAGCGATTTCTTCCAGCGTTTCCAGGCAATCAGCGGAGAAGCCCGGGCAGACTACATCGACGCTCCCGACACCTTCCGCCCCCCATTGCTTCAATGTTTCATCGGTGTAGGGGGGCACCCACGGTTCCTTGCCAAATCTGGACTGATAGGACACAAGCCACTCACCCTCTTGCAGCTCCAGCGCCCCGGCCAGCAGCCGGCCTGTTTTCCTGCACAGGCATGGATACGGATCGCCGTTATCAAAATAACGCTGCGGAATACCGTGAAATGACATCAGCAGGCGGTCAGGCTTGCCATGCTCATCCCAATGTCTGCGCACACTGGCTGCCAATGCAGCGATATAAGCAGGATGATCATGATAGGTATTGATCATGCGCAGTTCAGGCACCCGGCGCCACTGTTTCAATTCATCGGCTACGGCATCAAAGGTCGAGCCCGTCGTCGTTGCTGAATATTGCGGATAGAGCGGAAACACAAGGATGCGAGTGCAGCTTTTGTCACGCAAGGCCTGAAGACCAGAGGCAATGGACGGATTGCCGTAACGCATGGCCAGTTCGACATGTACGCCTTCACCGACCAGCTTCTGCAAACCGGTCTGTTGGTCAAGGCTATGCAGCATCAATGGCGAGCCCTTATCCGTCCAGACAGCCTGATAGGCTTTTGCAGACTTGGGCGGACGGACATTTAGAATGATGCAGTTGAGAATCAGCCACCATTTCCATCGAGGCTCTTCCACCACGCGAGGATCCCAGAGGAATTCCCTGAGATAGCGTTTCAGCGCCTCTTTGGTCGGCGCATCAGGTGTGCCGAGATTGGTGAGCAGGATACCGGTGTTTAAAGGTATATCATGACCAAAGTTACTTTTGGAAGCGTCCGTCAAAGCTCCTCCTCATCATCAGCAATCAGGGTGCACACAATCTTGCGTTCGTGCCGGGGGCCATCGAACTCACAGAAAAAGATATTCTGCCAGCGCGACAGGCCAAGCTTGCCATCAATGAGTGGAATCGTCTCCGAAGGGCCGACAAGGCCGGCCTTCAGATGTGAATCTCCATTGCCATCCTGCTGATCATGCAGCCAGACGCCTTTCGGGATCAGTTTCTGTAGCAGGTGTACGACATCGGTCTGCACGCTCTCATCCCAGTTTTCCTGAATCATCATGGCGGCTGTCGCCCCCTGTGCATAAACAGAGACAAGCCCATTGCGGGTACTGCTATCCGATACCAGCGACTGAACCTGGTTCGTAACATCCACCAACTCTTCCCGTTTGTGGGTGGATAGCGTAATGATACTTCGCATGGGAATAAAGTCGTCAGGCCTGACCTGAAGAAGGGGCAAAAAGAAAAATCAGCGTTACAAGTTTGATATAGGCAGTGGAAAATAGAAAAGCGCTGATTGTCGTGATCACCATGGCGTGCACCCTGGCCTTGGCGAAGAACAGTCGTGGCAACAGCGTGATCCCGCCCATACATCCGCCAATGACCAATAACGCCTTCAGCAATGCGGTTCTGACTCCAAGCTCGGCAATGGCTGCATCCAGACCGCCAAACAGGAATATTACCAGCGCAATGGCCAGCAGCCATGCCGAATAAATGAACAGATACTCACTCGGCAGCCAGGTCACCCGCTTCCTACCAAAAAATATGATGGCAGCAGCAATCAGGTTGGCAGGAATGGCGTAAATAAGCAGGGACAACAGATAGGTACCCATGCCGGCACTCTAGCCAGCTATGCAGACAAATGCATTTACCGGTAGCCAATGTCTTCGCTGAGTGCAATCTTGCTGTGCAGGAA
>JBHHXG010000020.1:0-27244 GCA_046756985.1 Mariprofundaceae bacterium
TGCCTGTGCCGATCACAATGAAATAAAAATAAAAAGACAGCGCGCCCAGATGATAGAATGGATTGTTTCTGCTGCCGAATACAATGTTCAGTCCCGTTTCAATACGCTCGAACCCGGCCTGCCCTGCTCGCTTTACAATATTCAGCAAACCGGGAACCCACAGCGCACAGTTGTCATGGAATTAGTGTGAACAGGCCCTAACAGCATGGAAGGCATCAGGACTTCAGGTTCCGCAGGACTTTCAGCCACATGCGAATAAGGAAAATACTGCCCCCGATCAGGAACAGGATACTGATGATAAAGCCGAACACCATGGAATACTGGAAACGATAGCTATCAGTGCGCGGATCGTAGGTCGTACACCACAACCGCGCCTTACCGATCAGGCCGGACAGGATTGATTCCCCGGCACTTCTGCCAAAGAGCAACTCCTTTAAGGGTTCGATCATCAGCGGAGGCTCAAACGATTGCCCGTATATCTGGCGGTAGATAACGCCGTTGGCATCAATCACCGTCGTCTGTGCCAAGTGATCAAATCCCTTGGCTGAGGGGAAGAAGACAAAACCGAGTGTGTCCGTCAGCTGCTTCATGGTGTCCTTATCGGCGCTGAGAAATACCCAGCCCGGTTCACCGGCAACCCCCTGCTGCCGGGCAAAGATGCGCATTTTATCCGGCGAATCCCGGCTTGTATCAAAGCCGATCGTCACCATCTGGAAACTCTCTCCACCAAACGTGTCGCGGGCGATATCCGAAACCCTGGCAAGATTTTGCGTAATCATCGGGCAAATATGAAAGCACGCAGTGTAAATAAGGCTGACAATCAGCGGCTTGCCACGGAAATCCGCCAGCCTGACCTCCCGGCCATTACGATCAAGCAAGGTAAAGCTGTCAATACTGCGGCCAATGGCGGCCTGGCTGATTTTCAGTGCCTCATCATCGTCAAAGGATGGGCTGTTTTCCATGCCCGGCCCTGCATGTTTCGCATCACCATGCATTTTTGAAGCGGTGCGCATCCCTTCTTCGGGAGCTGCATATGCTGAGTCACCAGCGCCGCAAAAAAACAGCACCAACCCAACGATCAGCAAACAAACGGGCATATTGCGAAACATCTTTACCCCTGCCATCCATGATGAGAGAAGAACTTCATATTAGGCCCCCAATATCCTAGGCCGTTGACGCTCAAAGGATACCTCTATAAAAAAAGAGCCCACATCCGTGGGCTCTTTTAATCGTTCCAGAAATGCTGCGGGGCGTATCCTGATTCTCTAGGAGGGGACTTAGAATATCGAGGAGAAACACTCGCCCCGCAGCATTTACAAGTTTAGTCCGGTTCGTTTAGCTCACGCCCCAGACAGTGCTCAGATACTTCCAGTTGGCAAAGTAGTACACCATAAGGAAGACCAGGAACACCCCGACAAATACGAGCGAACCGGGGCACTCCCAACCTTTGCCATGCTCCGGCACCGCGCTGCCGTACGAGGTTGCCGCCTCCACGCCTTCTTCGGAAGTGGTCGCAGGCGCGGTATCTGATCGCTTCTTGCCCATCAGAATGGTGCCAACGGCAACCAGGATATAGAACAGCGCTCCCAGTGAGCCGATGATGGCAAATATTCCGGCAAGGCCCATGATCAGATGAACCGTGTCTCCGTATCCGAACTGCATAGCCGCATCGGAGAAGGTCATATCCCAGTGCCGTCTTGCCACGCCCAGATGACCGGCGGCTATATGGAAGATAGCCAGACCGCCCATACCAATACCGAACAGCCACGTGGACCATTGCGCCAGCTTCGGTGCAAACAGTTCACGCCGCCACAGTACCGGCAATAACCAGTACGTCAGGGCCATGAACGCCAGCGTGGTACCAACGGCAACCGTGCCGTGAAAATGGCCGGGCACGAAGATCGTATTGTGGACGATCATATTGATCTGCTGCACACTCATCGTCACCCCGGTGGTTCCGCCGATAAAGCCGAAGAGCACCAGCGACAGGAACATGCCGGAGAACGTTGGATTGCTCCATGGCGCCTTGCGCAGCCATTCAAATAGCCCATTGGTCAGACCCTTGCGCCGCTGCGCCGCCTCGATTGCGCCCGGGACGGTCAGGGCATGAATCATGCTGCCTAGCACGGCCAGATACATGGCGTAACTGGTATTGACCGCACGCCAGGCAAAGCTTGTGGCCGGATCGGAAAGCAGATGGTGCGCGGAACCCAGCTGGAGGGCAAACAGATACAGCAGGAACGCCGTACGGCTCACCTTCTCCGACAACGGCTTGGCGCCGAACACAAGGGCTCCGATGGCATACCAGACGGCGATCTGCGCCGACACGTTAATCTGCTGGGATGAATGGCCGAAGCCCCACCAGATCAGGCGATACAACTCCGCATCAATATCGCCAATAAAATCCATCGACCAGAGCCACGTCGGGATCAGAATCACTGCGCCAGTAGCAATGGTGAAAATGGCGATAATGCAGGCAACCAATGCACCGAATGTGACCAGATTTATTGAGCCCTCATAGGTCTTCTCATCCTTGGCAATGACCAGCGTAGCAAGAAAGATGAAGCAGCCGATCAGGGCGCCCACCGCGAACAGGATCAGTCCGAGATAGAAGAACGGATTGGCCTTCAGCGGCACATACGACGTAAACATCACCGTGGCTTCACCAATCAGAATCGCGTAGTTGGCCAACGCGGCACCAATCACCATCAGAGCGAAAGCCGCCCATGCCAGTTTTGGCGTTGCCAATCGGCACTGGAGCAGAATGGCGCTGGTGAAATAGAGCAGGGCTATCTCAAAGAAGATAATCCATACCACCAGGATGTCAGCGCCGTGAGCAGTGAGTGCAAGGTAGAACAGCTCTGATGGCAGCAAATGTACGGCGGGCATGCGCGTCAGAGCGACAAGCAGACCCATCAGACCGCCGACAAGCAGAAAGACCACGGCTACGACAGCATTGGCCTTGACCAGTGCCTCAGCGGGCTTATGGACCTTTAGCCCGGTATCCGGGCAAATTCGAAAATCAGAAGCATTTGACATTATCCCCCCCTAATTGGTAACGACAATTTTGCCGAGCATCTCGTGATGGCCGATGCCGCAAAACTCGTTACAAACAACATGGAAATCACCCGCTGAATTAGGTGTCAACTTAAGCACGTAATCGTATCCGGGAACAAGCTGAAGATTGACGTTAATCGGCTGAATCGAAAAACCGTGATTCACGTCAAATGAAGATAGGTGGAAGCGATAGGTCTTCCCTACCTTCAACTTGGGAATAACAGAGAACGCAAACTGCTGAGCAGCGAAGTAGACATCCCCGCCTTCGGGCACGGCTACGATCGGAGTATCGAACTCCTCACCCACCTGATACTTGTCGATCATCGTCTCCATCTTGGCTGCAAAGGCATCCGGAGTGGTCCGGTAACTCTCGCCAGTCTGGTTCTGATCCCCGGCATAATACCAGTAGACCATCATAAAGGTCATGAAAATACACCAGATGAAGGCGACGCTGATCCAGGCGATTTCATCAAGGCCAACAGGCGCCCTCCACCAACTGCGGTCGGGTGAACTTAAACTTGTTTTTGACATGCGACCCCCCTTATGGCGCTGTAGGCACGGCAATGATTTCCATGACGCCCCAGATAAGGTACAGGACCGTTGGACAAATAATGCCAATGAACAGTAAAATAAATGGATTATCTAAAATCCTCTGCATTGTTGATACAGGTTCGTTCGTGTCGTCTGACATATAAACCCCTCCCCATTACGTGCGAATAGTAAATCCGTTACAATATTGTCTCGCAAACATCGGCGCCTTGATATTCGTCAAGTTCTTTGGCATCCGGCAGACAAGTTCGAATCCGTTCACTGTGATAGGCAGTAAGGCCAGCGGCACTGACAAAAACGAAGCTCAGCAGCCAAAGGGTGTCATGGCCGATGCCATCATCGAAATTTTAAATGGCCTGAAGTAGGCTCAGGGCCTAGTTTATGTAATAATTTGAAGGCTCCGGCGCATCGGAACCTTTTCTGACATTCATGTATCGAATGGGAGAACACCGTGAGTTTTATGATCTATTATACTATTGGCGCCATCCTTACCTATTTCCTCGCCGCCAATATTCTTGATCGCCTTGAAGTAAACCGCGGCAAACGCTTTGAGTACCGTAATCTGATTTTCTTCGTACTCATTTTTGCTCTGGCCCTGGTTTATATGTTTCTGGTCAACCCGGAGCCGGAACTCCAGGGATCGGGAACACAGAGCGAAGCGCCGGAGCAATACGTTCCTGATAAAGAAATGCCGCGCCGATAAAGCGATTGGCATCATCGGCACAGGAATTTTTCCTTGCCTCTTTCAAGCCCTTCAACACCACAATAAAACTGTTATGCGACGCAGTCTGATAGACGGCTCTGACATGGGATGTGTTCCTTTATTTCTTATCCGTTACGGGGATCAGATTCCGCATGTAAATTGACAAGCGTCAATGCAACCTGGATATGCAGCCGCTTTCATAAGCTCTCGGGCCAGGGAGGTCCTTGTGGAAAAGGAGGCCATCAATCAAGCCATGCTGACACTGTTTTCCGATGTGCATCGGCCATTTTTCGCCGGCGGTATCCTTTTTGCCATCGTTTCAATCGGCTTGTGGACACTACATCTGCTGGGCTACCTATCCTATGCGCTGCCTATCGCTCAGGCACACATTCATATGGCGCAGATAATCTATTTCTTTTTTCCTTTTTATTTTTTCGGCTTCCTGCTCACAGTATTCCCACGGCTGATGAGTGTTCCGACCATTCCGCCACGCACATTTACCCCGCTGTTTCTAATGTATTTCTCCGGGGCCCTGATCTTCACCATCGGCCTGTATGCGGACGAGATATGGATTCATACCGGTGTGCTTATCGCCACTCTCGGGTTTGCCATGGTTGCCTACCAGTTGCTTCGCGTTCTGCAACGTTCCACATACCCGCATAAACGCATGACGGCCTTCATGCTGACCGGCACCATGTTCGGCCTGATCGGCATGCTGGTGCTGATTTATTTTTTCCAGACTGACAGCAGCGCAGCGGGGCGCCTGGCTGAATCCATTGGCCTGTATGGCTTCCTGCTACCCACGATCTATGCTGTCATCTATCGGATGGTGCCGATGTTTACTGCCCATAGCGGCCGTGAAGTGATGCGAGCCCGTTATGGCTTACCTCTGGTCTTTTTCTTTTCCCTGTTCCACATGGTGCTGGCGGCCATGGGGATGTTTACATACTACTGGCTTGCTGATCTTGGCCTGTTGCTGACCGTAGGATACCAGCTCTGGCAGTGGAAAATCTGGCTCCGCAAGCCGCTGCTCATCCAGTCCATCCTGCACTGGGCGCTGTTCTGGTTTCCGCTCGCTTTCCTGCTGTCAGCAGGTACAAGCTTTGCCGAATGGCTTGCCGATGAACGCTGGCTGTATATGGAGCAGGCTGCCCTGCATGCACTTGTTGTAGGCGGTTTTGGAACCCTGCTCCTGGGCATGGCCACACGTGTAACACTGGGCCATGCCGGCCTTCCAGTGATGACTGACCGTTATACAAACATCCTGTTCTTTTGTTTTCAGGCCGTACCGGTCTTGCGGGTTATCGGCGGCCTGTTGAGTGACAGCATCGATATGACCCAGACCGGTATCCGTGCCTCCGGTATTGCCTGGGTGATATTTTTCGGGCTCTGGGCCTGCCGATATTTACCGTTTTATTTCCGTCCGCATGCAAGCGGGCAGCGCTAATGGAATCGATCTCAACCTTAAGCAGGCAGTTCATTTAGCAGTTCATAACGCAATTGATCTATACCCTCTCCCTTCGAGCTGGAGATTGGCAGTGGAGTCAACATGCCGCCGAGGGTCTGGGTCATTTCACGCAAGCGCTTTGTCCGAGCGTTGCCGGAAAGCTTGTCCGCCTTGGTGGCTACGGGAAGCCAGCGGATACCCTCGGCATTAAGCCACGCAATGAGTTGCAAATCATCGGGTTTCGGTCCATGCCGGATATCGAGCAGCATCAGCACCAGCGACAGTGTACTGGTATGGAGCAGATAACCTTCAATCAGTGCCGCCCAGCGCTGCTGCTCTTTTTTCGATGCGCGCGCAAAGCCATAACCCGGCAGGTCCACAATCAATAACCGTTCATCAACCTCAAAAAGATTTAACAGCCGCGTGCAGCCCGGGCTTTTGGATGTCTTGACCAGATTTTTCCTGCCAAACAGCGCATTGAGCAGTGAGGACTTGCCGACATTGGAATGCCCGGCCACGGCAATCTCGGGCAAGGCATGTGCGGGAAACTGCCGCCCATCAGCAACCGATTGCACAAAACGGCAGTTGGCCCATTGCAGCTCGTGAGTGGACATGTGGCAACGATGACCGGCACCGTCCCGGCAGGCAAGCGCAAAGCACTGGCGCAAATGCACAAATGGCGTATAATTGCACATTTTTTAGGCATCTATGAATAATACCCAGCAGAATACTGCAACGATACCCCTGCGACCGGGCTTTACGCTCGGCACGCACCGCATTGATCCCCCGCTGGTGCTGGCACCGATGGCCGGCATTACCGACCTGCCGTTTCGCCGTATTTGCAGGCGTTTTGGCGTCGGCCTTGTCGTGACTGAAATGATTGCCTCGCGGGCTGTGGATATGGGGCGCGAGCGTACCCGGCGCATGGCCGAGCTAGGCGAGGACGAACACCCAGCCGCCATCCAGATCGCCGGTTCTGAGCCGAAATTTGTCACAGAAGCAGCCCGCTGGGCTGTAGAACAGGGCGCTGATTTTGTCGATATCAATATGGGCTGCCCGGTCAAGAAAATCTGCAAGCAGGTTGCCGGCTCAGCCATGCTGAAGGATGAACGCCTTGTCGCCCGCGTACTTGAAGCCACCGTCGGGGCCGTGGATATTCCGGTGACGCTGAAAATCCGCACCGGCTGGGATGATAAAACAAAGAACGTTGAACGCATTGCCAGAATCGCCGAAGAATGCGGCATCCGGATGCTGACCGTGCACGGACGTACACGCGCACAGATGTTTCATGGCCATGCCAACCGGGAAGACATCGGCCGCGCCAAGGCGGCGGTTTCCATCCCTGTGATTGGCAATGGCGATATTGTGGATGCGGAGAGTGCGCGCGAAATGGTGCGTATTTCCGGCTGTGACGGCGTCATGGTCGGCCGTGCCGTGCAGGGCAACCCGTGGGTGTTAGCCGAGGTGCGGGCAGCGCTGATGAATGAAGCAGCACCCCCCGTGCCAACGCCTTTTGAACGCTGGCAGATTGCGCATGAACACCTGCTGCTGATGGCTGAACACCATGGCATTGCCACCGCATCAAAACTTGCCCGAAAACATGTCATCTGGTACAGCAAGGGCCTGCGTGGCTCGTCTGAATTCCGCAGCCATTTCCAGACCATCCCGGACTGGACGAAACAAATCGAAGCAGCCAAGGCATATTTTCTGGGCATCACGGAATGGCAGCAGGCCCATGCTGCATGATTCCATTCCGATCTCTTCACTGCCGCTGCCGCTGCTGCTGCTGGATACCGAAGGGCGCATTGTAAACGCCAACATGGCTGCACAGGAGCAACTGGGCGCATCTGCCGCAAAACTCATGGGCCTGCATCTAACCAAACTGTTTGCGCCTGAATCTGCAGTTGAAAACGTGCTTGAGCGTGTCCGCGGACAGCTCGAAAGTATTTCCGATCATAGTCTGAGTCATCGTATAAGCAGCCAGCCTTTTTCCCTGCATATCAGCGCATCCGATACTGGCCTGGCAGCCATTCTGCTGCCGGAGATCAACCGCCATGAAGTTGAGCAACAGTCCAGGCGCCAGGAAATGGCGGAAGCAGTGGCGCGTATCGCCCTGGAAATGGCCCATGAGGTCAAAAACCCGTTGGCCGCGCTGCGCGGCGCGGCGCAATGGCTTGCCGAACATTCAACGTCGGAAGACACCGGCGATACGACCCGGCACATTCTTGCTGAAGTGGACCGTATCCGGGAACGAATCGATGCCTTCCTTCAACTGGGGCCGCGCGCCAACGTGGACATGACGGCCATTAACATTCATACGATTCTTGATGAAGTCAGTATCGCTGACCGGGGTATTCTGATCAGGCGGGTTTATGACCCCAGCCTGCCTGAGATACTCGCTCATCCTGCCCGGCTGCGGCAGGCATTTGAAAATCTCTGGCGCAACGCCCTAGAGGCTGATGGCAGTTATATTGAATGGCAAACGCGGGTTGCAGCGACAGCACAACTGCCGAAACATAATGGGCCAGTCATGGAAGTCAGCATTACCAATGACGGGGCTCCTATTCCCGGAGATCTGCACGCCCGGCTCTTTGAGCCTTATATGACGAACAAACAGCGGGGCAGCGGTCTGGGGCTCGCCATCGTCGAACGTGTCATGCTGGAACATGATGGCCGCGTACAAGTGAGCTCTGAACAGGGACGCACGCGTTTTACACTGCACCTACCGATAAGGAATCCATCCTGATGCGAGCGCTGGTAGTCGATGACGATCAGGGTATCCGCTGGGTGCTGGCCCGTGTTCTGCAGGAAGAGGGCTTTGAGGTTGTTCAGGCCGAAAACTTGACTGAAGCCAAGGCCGCCATCGGTAAAAATGACATGGATATCGTATTTCTTGATGTTTACCTGCCAGATGGCAACGGTATGGAGATGCTGGAATCCGGGGCTTTTACGATGCCTGTTGTGTTGTTGACGGCCGAAACCACGTTCGATCATGCGGCCCAAGCCTATCATGTTGGCGCTATGGAGTATCTGCCCAAACCGTTCGACCTGGATGAGGTGCGCCAACTGGCCGGACGTGTCAAGCCGCAGCAGGACATTGTCCCAAAGAAGGCTGCATCGGCGCAAGAACTGATTATCGGCAGAAGTCCGGCCATGCAACAGCTGTTCCGCATACTTGGACGGGTTGCGGCTTCGGATTTGACGGTGCTGATTACCGGCGAATCCGGTACAGGCAAGGAGCTTGTCGCCCGCGCTCTGCATGAGCGAAGCCAGCGAAGCACAGGCCCGTTCATCGCCATTAACACAGCGGCCATCCCTGCCGAGCTTCTTGAGGCAGAACTGTTTGGCCACGAAAAGGGAGCATTCACCGGTGCCGACCGTACGAGAGCCGGCCGTTTTGAGCAGGCGGACGGTGGCACCCTGTTTCTCGATGAGATTGGTGATATGCCTTTATCCCTGCAGGTAAAATTGTTGCGCGTGCTCGAAGAGGGAAGGGCGCAGCGTGTGGGAAGCAGCCAGCCCCGCATGGTCAACGTCCGTCTGCTGGCCGCCACCCACCAGAACCTGCAAATGAAAATCCGGAAAGGGGAATTCCGCGAAGACCTGTATTACCGCCTGAATGTCATTCCGGTGCATATTCCGCCATTGCGCGAGCGCCAGGATGACATCCAGGAACTGGCTGAACATCTGCTGATGCAGGCTGCGGAAGCACTTGACATGAATGCACCCATTTTGCTGGATAATGCAGTGGACCTGCTAAAAAATTATGAGTGGCACGGCAATGTACGCGAATTGAAGAATGTGATGCGGCGTCTGGCTATATTAACGCCGGGAGCAAGTATCACGCTCTCCGATGTAGCCCTGGCTCTTGGTCATCGCGATAATACTGATCAACAGGAAGAAATGCTCTCCGATGCGGTCACACGCTGTACCAAGCAATATTTCAACCAGTTGGGCTATGCGGAAGCAACAAACCTGCATCGCCACGTGCTGGAGCAGGTTGAACCGCCACTGTTGATCCTTGCGCTAGAGCGCTGTCATGGCAATCAGATCAAGGTGGCGGAGATGTTGGGCCTGAATCGCAACACAGTGCGCAAGCTGCTGCGTAAATACGAAATCAACCCGCAGTATTTTCGAGACTAGCTGTTTGTTCTCTGGCCGCCCGGCATAGCAGAGCAAATATGTGCTGCGAATAATCAGACGGTGCTGGCTTCCAGATAATCCAATAAACGGACCGCATTTTCCGAAAGCATCGCATAAGCGATTTCAAAACCATCGGGGCCGCCATAGTACGGATCGGGTACATCCGGAATCACCTTCCGCTCCGGTTCAAACTGGCGCATCATCAGCACTTTCTTCTCGGGAACACCCATGGCAAGCAGATCGGCACGGTTATCATAGTCCATGGCTACAAACCAGTCCCAGTCATCCATATTCTCCATGGTAATCTGTTGTGCCCTGTGCCGGCTTAAATCCAGGCCATGGGTACGCGCAGTTTCCGCCGAGCGTGGATCGGCACCGCCGCCAATATGCCAGCTGCCTGTGCCGGCGGATGCAAAATGGAAATGCCCATCCAGCCCCCGGTCCGACGCATGGCCTCTGACAATTGCCTCAGCCAGCGGCGAACGGCAGATATTGCCCAGGCAGACAAACAGTACTCGAACCGGTTCAGCCATGCCCTGCGTTCCTCTCCGCCTGCGATGGTTGCAAATAAGCTGGCTGCGTATACGTTGGCAGCGTATCAATGGCTGTCGTCTGCAGCTGATGCAACACCATATCCGCCAGCGCTTCTGCTCTGTTCTTTACCAGTGGCTGTTGTTGCCAGCCGTTTAATGTCCATGTAGGTGTGCCATGGCAAACAAAGGAAGCGGGCGGCAGGGTCTCAACCTGAATCCACGGCATACATGTATCCGCCTGCGTGGCGTCATGCTTCCGGTAACAGCCGACATAAGCCTCTTCGGCGCGCGCATCTTCCAGCACCCATGTTTCATCCACACTGGCAGCCTGGGCCGCTGTAATCGCCAGTGACGAAAGCGACAACAGTGGTCGTTTCAGACTTGCATTCATTCCTGCCAGTGATGCAGCTGTCACGCGCACACCCGTGAACGATCCTGGCCCGATACCCAGCGCCAGCAACGCCAGGGACTGCCATGTCAGGGAGGCCTGCTGCAACAGATGTTCACACATTGGCAATATGGTCTGTGAATGCGGTTTTGATTCGGGGCTTTCGGCATAAAACCGCTGATCATTACCAAGTATCAGAGTTGCGGCTGCCGGGCCAAATGCAGCATCCAGCGCCAGAACAGGAAAACTCACAGAGATTGTGTCAGCAGTGCCCGCATGGCCTCGGCATATTCGGGATGGCGCAGGCCCAGAGCCACATTGGCCATCAGAAAACCCAGTGGGTTGCCAGCATCGACGCGTTCCCCTTCCACGATAACGCCATATACCGGTTCTTTGCTGGCCAAGCGGGCAATCGCATCGGTCAGTTGAATCTCCCCCTCAGCACCCGCTTTGGTTTCAGACAGCAGATCAAAAAGCCGTGGTGTAAAGATATAACGACCGATAATCGCCAGATCAGAGGGTGCTTGGTCGGGGGCGGGTTTTTCCACCATGTCCGTCAGGCGCAGCAACCCGTCTTCTCTATGCGCAGTAACAATACCGTAGCGGCTGATCTCATCCTGGGACACACGTGCAAGGCCAATGACCGAGACACCCGTCTTTTCATGAATGCTGCGCAGTTGCTGCATGGCAGGTATGTCGCTGATAATCAACTCATCGGCAAGCGTGACACCAAAACACTCATCGCCCACCCAGGGTGCTGCGCATAACACCGCGTGGCCAAGCCCCATCGCCTGTTTCTGGCGGATATAGGCGACATTTGCCATGCGTGCGACGTATGACACTTTTTCATACAACGCGGTTTTGCCTGCCTGTCTCAGGTTGGCTTCCAATTCTGTTGAAATATCAAAATGATCTTCAATGGCGCGCTTGCCGCGGCCAGTGACCATGACGATATCCTCCATACCGGCGGCCAGCGCTTCCTCAACGCCGTATTGAATCAGCGGACGATCCACAATCGTCAGCATTTCCTTGGGCGTTGCCTTGGTTGCCGGCAAAAACCGCGTTCCCATCCCTGCTGCGGGAAAAACGATTTTACGAAGTTGTTGCGTCATATGCCCAGAATACTTGTTCGCACTGTAATGGCAAAGAATCGGCGGGCAGCATGCCTGCCGTTTTTAGCTCAGACGGCCGTAGGAATGCAGGCCGGAAAGGTACATATTGACGCCGACAAAACAGAACAGTGTCACCAGAAATCCTGCTACGGCCCACCATGCAAGCGCCCTGCCATGCCAGCCATGCGAAACACGGGCATGCAGATAAGCGCCATACACCAGCCATACAATCAGCGCCCAGGTCTCTTTCGGGTCCCATGACCAGTAGCCGCCCCATGCTTCGGCAGCCCATGCCGCGCCAAGAATGGTTGCCAGTGTAAAGGCGGGAAAACCGATGGCCACTGCTTTATAAGCGAGCAAATCAAGTTGTTCCAGTGTTGGGAAGATGGCCAACAGCCGGGTATTCTCCGCGCCCTGATGTTCCAGACGATAACGCACCAGGTAAGCCATCCCCGCACCACAGGCAACGGCAAATGCGCCATAGCCGACAAAATTCATCGGCACATGAATCTTCATCCAGTAGGACTGCAGTGCCGGCACCAGCGGTTTGATATCTGCCTGCCCGACTGAATCCAGCCAGACGCCGAAAAACACACCGGCGGCAATAATGCTCATGACAAAGGCGCCCATGGCCCGTGCCTGATAGCGGCGTTCCAGCGTCAGGTAAACGGCGCCTGTAATACAGAACAGTAAAATAAATACTTCATACAGATTGGAAACCGGCGCATGGCCAATCTCCATATCAATCAGATAGGACTCATGCCAGCGCAGCAGAAGCGCAGCGCCACCGGTAAAGACACCGCTCCAGGCTGTCCACGTTGCCAACCCACCGATGAATGATTCCGGAGCAAACAGATAGGCGATATAGCAAACAGCGGAAAATAAAAGCAGAACGTTCATGGTCATAACCACACGACCGGAAAGCAGGTTGGACTGATCTTCATATGAAATCAGGGACTGATGCGGTTCAAATTGTGCCAGTAACGCCGTCAGAATCAGCATCAATACCGCACCATCCAGCCAAGGCACAATATTGCCTGCTGCTTTTGACTCGATGACATGTGGCCGGATTGTACTTAGCATCGCAGCTCCACCAAGGCCGAGCAACGCGCCGGTTCCGCCCCATATGATTCCCTGCATGCTCAGCAGCTGGAACAGATAGGCATCCTCGTTATAGCCGCCGCTTCCGAAAACAGCCAAAGCCGCCGCCCCGGTAATAAAGCCAATATATGTCCAGTAACGCACATATGCCCAGCGTCCCGTAGTTAGAGTATCCAGAATGCCTTGTTCAGCGACGATGACGGTCATGATGTTCTCCTCAGCAGATATTCTGCCTGCAAGTATGCGTCCAGCTTGCTTAAAAGTTGATGAAATTCCTTGTCAAAACCGAGACGATTGCGATTGGTCATACCAGCCAGACTGACACACAGTGCCTTGCCCTCCGGTTCAATCACCAGCCACAACTTGCGATGTGGCATGTAAAGCATGATACACAGGCCGATAACCAGTATGGCGCTGCCCGCCCAGACCACATTCATACCCGGATCTTCAGCCAGTTGCAAACCGGTGTAATAAAGCTGTTCATAATCGTCCAGCACCGGAATGACTGGCCATGGCAATCGTGGAATTATCGTCATTGCCTGCAAGGTGCGCAGCCCCATGATCTGGAATCCAGCCGGACGCTCTTTGCCAAACACATCCCGCATAGCTGCCTTGAATGCCTCAAAGTTCGCTGTCTCATCCCCTGCCTTGTTTTTATCGACACGTCCCGCAAAGGCGTGAAACAGCTTCCAGTCACTGGCACTGGTAAAATCAAGTCCAAGAAAAAATGGCTCAAAATCCCGCTCTTCACCGCTAAGCGACACCATCATCATCATACCCTGATTCTCACCGTCCGACATAAATGGCTGCATGAAGCTTCTGATCTTGGCAGGTTTCAGCCCCGGCCCGCGAATAATGAAATCAACGGCAGGCCCCAGATCATGAAACTTTTTCACCTCGCCGGCTGCGGCAATATTCTGGACATTGAATGGTTTGAAATCGGTAATTTCCAGTGAAATCCCGGTTTCCGGATCGGTCCAGGTTTCATAAACCTTGGTGTGGATTGTCGTAATCTGTTTGGAACCATCCAGCTTGAACAGTTTCAGCGTCACATCAGAACCGCCATCGCCAAAGGAAGCCTGATAAATACGCACACCCTTATAATACAGTGGCTCATTAACAATAATGTCCGAGGTCAGCACTTCCTTGCCCTGATCAATGATAGTCAGATTGCTGCGAAACTCCTTTGGCGCGCCGGTTGGAAAGAAATCAATGTCGAAACTGTTACAGCGCACTTCAAACGGCATCTGCATATGTTCGACGCTGGTACCCTTCAGAAAGCTGATATCGCTTGCAGACTTGCCCTCCGGCACTGCCATATTGCCGCGAAAGCCGTACTGCACACTCATCCAGCCACCGATAAGAATAACCAGAATGGCGGCATGCACGGAAATATAGCCCCATTTATGGAACCGGCCTTTATCGGCACGCAGATAACTGCGCCCGGCCTCCTGTGTGGATTTTAGCTCCCAGCCGGGAAAATGCGCCTGCAGTCGCTCACCCAGTTCCTCTGTCGTGATGCGGCTCTCGATACGCCAGTGATGCAGATGATGAAAACGCTTCAGGGATTTTTCCGCAATCGTCACCTTGCGACTGCGCATCTCCTTGAGCATGCGCGGTGTATTGCGCCACAGGCATACCGTCAGAGAAACCATCAGAAAACCAAGCAGCCCCATAAACCACCAGGTGTGGTACATGTCGAAAAGGCCAAGCGAACGAAATGTCCAGTACCAGACGGGGCCGAACTGCTGCAGATAGTCCGCCTGTTGCTGATTTTGCAACAGCACCGTGCCAATCACCGAGGCCATCGCCAACATCATCAGCAACACGATGGCCAGCGACATGGAGCCCAGACGCAGGAGGAGAGGCTTTAGTTCAAACTGGAACATGGCGGCAATCCTAGGTAAAGAACTTGAAAAAAGAAGCCCGCTTAAAAACGGGCTTCTATACCTGCAAAAAGAATAAGAAAAACAGCGACTATTTCAGCGTCTTTAAATAATCAATAACGGCTGCGCGCTTCTCGGCATCCTGCATATCATTGTATTTCGGCATGCGGGTATTCGGCTTGATCGAGCGCGGATTCTGAATCCATTCATTGATTCGAGCCTCGGTCAGCGTACCGATGCCGCTTTCGGCTTCTCGGCCAACCACGCCCAGCAATCCCGGGCCTACCTTGCGCACATAGGTTTGATTGTGACAAACCTTGCAGCGCCGTTTGAATATTTTTTCACCCAGCTCCGCATCCGCAGCCATGACCGGTGTTGCAAAGGCGAAGATCAATATGGAAATCAGAAATATTGCCCAACGCATGTGAATTCTCCCTGAAGCCTGATGATAAAAATCTGTTGCCGCACTATGCCACGGCCAAATAAAAAAATTAAGGCGTTGATTTTACTTGCTCAGCGGATTTTATGCATACCCCGGTGATCCACCTGCCATATCTCCGAGGCTTGCCCGCAACTATCTCCCAGAGTGGCCCTGCCGGAAAGAAAGCGGTGCCAGCGCATCTGCACGCCGTAACATGGCCTGCGAATACTGCCGCCTTTCCTGTTCAGGCTGCTGGAAAGCAGCATGCCGCCGCATGCCTGGGCCAATCTTCTACACGCCGAATCCGCATCCACGCGGATGGCCAGTTTTCCTTTTTGGTAGCAATCAGAAGGCAGCCCCGGCCTGCCGGCAACAACGAGGGTGGTTTGACCCGGCCAATTCAACCTGATGAATCTTCGCAGACCCGCCGGATACCAGCGAATCAGCTTTCTTGCCGTTCGACTGGAATCCGCCAGTAGCAGGAACGGGCCTTTTCTCTGCTTAAAACGCTGCATCCTGATCATGCCACGGCTATTTGCAGGCAGACAGACCACGCCGGGAAGTGTCGAGGTGTAGTGCCCGATCAGCCCCCCTTGACTCATGATGGGGGCTGATCGGAGCAAATTCAGTTTCCGGCTAATCCTGTGGAATCGCCTGTGCTGCACGGTTATCTTTTAGTTTCTGTGCCAGAGCCTCATCACTTTGCGCCAGTATCTGCACCGCCAGAATACCTGCATTCTTGGCGGCATTGATGCCAACCGTCGCCACCGGCATATCCGGCGGCATCATCACCGTCGAAAGCAGGGCGTCCTGCCCCTGCAGCGGACCCGATGCGATCGGCACGCCAATGACCGGTTTAATGGTCTTGGATGCCACAACACCTGCCAGATGAGCCGCCATGCCGGCCGCACAGATAAACACTTCACAACCCGCTGCCTCAGCGTCTTTGACTGTCTGAACCGTTGCCTCGGGTGTGCGGTGTGCAGAGCGAACGAGCACCTTATGCGATACCCCGTAGTCATCCAGTATTGCTGATGCCTTCTCCATTGCCGGCATATCGCTTTTGCTGCCCATCAGAATCAATACCTTGATTGCGTCCATCTATTGGCTCCCTGCTTCATGATGCCAGCGCCCGTAAAGCCCGGGCACCCAGTTGGCATGTGATACCTGCCGAATCAGCGGCAAAGCATAAACAATATTCCAGATATCGGCATCGCTTAACTCATCATGCATCTGCGGCATGCTGCGTCCGCCATGCCTGATACGCATAAATGCGCCGGCTGGCGTCAAATCTTTTCGCGCCAGCAGTACCGGCGGATCAGGCTCCAGATCTTCGCGGGCAATGGCGCTACCTCTTCCATCATCGCCATGACAGGCCATGCAATAGTTGCGATACAATTGAAGTCCGTGGCCCCGATCCAGATCGGAAAATTCAGCCGCCTGTGCCAATGGCAAAAATGCTATCCATGCCATCAGCAACAGCCCTGTCCGGCACACCATACTATTTCCTGTTGATCGCCCGATAGCCGATATCCCTGCGATAAAAACCACCGGGCCAGTCCAGTTTCTCCAGCGCTGCATAAACCGCTTTCTGTGCATCTGCAACCGATGCGCCCAACGCTGTCACACCCAATACCCTGCCGCCGCTGTTCACAATGCTGCCATCTTTTTCTGCTGTGCCGGCATGAAACACCGTTGTTCCAGCCGCTTCTACCTCATTCAGCCCGCTGATGATCTGTCCCTTTTCAAAAGAACCGGGATAGCCATCAGAAGCCACGACAACACACAAAGCAGGGCGCTCATCCCATGCCAGTGCAACACCATCCAGGCGCTTTTCGGCAGCTGCCAGCAAGACTTCCCCGAGATCAGATTTTAACCGGCTCATCAGCGGCTGACATTCCGGATCACCAAAGCGCACATTGAACTCCAGTGTCTTGGGACCATCTTCAGTAAGCATTACGCCCGCATAAAGTGTGCCGATGAACGCCGCGCCCTGTTTCTTAAGCTCCGCAATAATCGGCCGGGCAATGGTCTCAAGCACTTCGTTTGCAACATCATCGCTTACGCACGGAGCCGGCGAATAGGCACCCATGCCGCCAGTGTTGGGGCCTTTATCTCCATCCAGCAGAGCCTTGTGATCCTGGCTGGAATCCAGAGGCAGAATTGTATCACCAGAAACGAGAAACAGGCATGAGGCCTCTTCGCCAACCAGACATTCTTCGATGACCACCTGCGACCCGGCCTCTCCGAACGCATTTCCGGAGAGCATATCGCGCGCTGCCGCCACAGCCTCGTCCTCCGTCTGTGCCACGATTACACCCTTGCCTGCGGCCAGTCCTGATGCCTTGACGACAATCGGCGCGCCCCAGGCGCGGATCAGGGCCTCGGCCCTGTCCGGATCGGTATGGGTTTCAAACTTTGCCGTCGGCACCCCCGCTCTGGCCATCAGCTCTTTGGAAAAGGATTTGCTGCCTTCCAGTTCGGCGGCTGCCTTGTCCGGCCCGAATACCGTAAATCCTTCCGCGCGCAGTTTGTCGGCCAGACCCAGCACAAGCGGTGCTTCCGGCCCGATAACAACAAGGCGTGGTTGTTCCTGTTCGGTCAAGGCAATCAGTCCGTCAATATCCTCGGCACCGACCGGCACACAACGCGCATCCTTGGCAATGCCCGGGTTGCCCGGTGCGCATATCACTTCGGATACGGATGCGGATCGCTTCAGCTTCCAGCACAACGCGTGTTCACGTCCACCGCCACCGACTACCAGAACCTTCACGTCAAACTCCCGAGCCTGAAAATAAGATCACGATGGATATTGCTCCGAGACTGGACTCAATATGCGCATGATCAGTGCCGGAAATGGCGGATGGCGGTGAACACCATCGCCAGCTCATGCTCATCAGCGGCGGCAATCACCTCTTCATCACGCACCGAACCGCCCGGCTGGATCACGGCGGTGGCGCCCGCTTCGGCCAGCGCATCTACACCGTCGCGGAACGGAAAAAAGGCATCGGAGGCCACAGCCGAGCCCTTGATGGCCTCACCGCCATGATGTGCGGCAATGCGGGTCGAGTTGACACGGTTCATCTGGCCTGCCCCCACGCCAAGCGTCACCCCACCCTTGGCAAACACAATGGCATTGGATTTCACATGCTTGGCCACCGACCAGGCAAAGAGCATGTCATTCCATTCTTTCTCGCCCGGAGCTCTTTTTGTGACCACCTTGCAGCCATCTCTTGTTAACAGATGTGCGTCACGCTGCTGTACCAGCAGGCCGCCATTAACGCGTTTGAACTCCAGCCCTCCGGAAACAGGCTCAGCGGAAGGCGCCAACAATAGTCGCAGATTCTTCTTTTCTGCCAGTGCTGTACGTGCTTCGTCGGAAAAGCCCGGCGCAATTACCACCTCCATAAAGGTCTCGGAGATCAATTTCGCAGTCTCTCCATCCAGCGGCCGGTTGAAGGCAGCAATGCCGCCGAAGGCAGAGGTGGAATCCGCTGCCCGCGCACGTTCATAAGCGATGGACTGGGCTTCCGCCAGGGCAACACCGCAGGGGTTGGCATGTTTGACAATCACCGCTGCGTTTTCTGCAAAGTCGCGCACGCAGGCATAAGCAGCATCGGCATCGGCGATATTATTGTAGGACAGCGCCTTGCCCTGCAACACCTCGCAATCCGCCAGTGACATACCCTCATCTTCTGTATCAGCATAAAATGCACCCGCCTGATGCGGGTTTTCACCATAACGCAATTCATCGGCCGTCTTGATGAACTGCCGGGTGAAAATATCCGGGAAGTCGCGTTTCGTGTCATCGGCATTCAGTGCTGAGAAGTGATTGGCAATGGCCCCATCATAGGCGGCCGTATGGGCAAAGGCCTTGATTGCCAATGCCCGACGCCTGGCTTCATCCAGACTGCCTGCCTCGATGGCTTCTCGTACATCCTGATAATCGGCCGGATCAACAACAACGGTGACAAACTTGTGATTCTTGGCGGCAGCACGGATCATACACGGACCGCCGATATCAATATTCTCAATGGCATCATCCACGGTGCAATCGGGTTTCGCCACCGTTTCCCGGAATGGATAAAGATTCACGCACACCAAATCAATACATCCGATATCATTCACCTGCATCACATCCGCATCTACATCACGTCGGGCCAGAATGCCGCCATGCACCTTCGGATGCAGCGTCTTGATGCGCCCATCCATCATTTCTGGAAAGCCGGTGTAATCAGACACATCACGCACAGGGATATCCGCCTCGCGCAGCAACCTGGCCGTACCGCCGGTTGAAAGAATCTCGATGCCACGCCCGGCAAGGGTTCTGGCAAAGGCTTCAATGCCGGTTTTATCGGACACGCTGATCAATGCACGGGTTATCTCTGGTTCTTGGGAGGGCATGAATTCTCACTCCGGGATTGCAATTTGGTGAAAGAAACGGAACGCTACGCATCCCATGTATCAACGCAAGAAGCCCCTGACCTGTATTGCACTGACCCTGTGCCTATTCATTGCCTATATCATCCCCGCATCTGCCGGGAGCCTGCAACAGGCTGACTTCAAAAATGGCGTCAGGCTTGTTGTCGAGGAAGACCATTCCGCTCCGGTCGCTATGGTGCAAATCTGGCTGAAGGTGGGTGGTCGTGACGAGCTGCCCGGCAAGACCGGGCTGGCGCATGTATTTGAGCATATGATGTTCAAGGGTTCAAAAAAACTTGGCCCCGGTGCGTTCTCCAAACGCATTGCCGCCATGGGCGGCAGCGACAATGCCTTCACCAGCACCGATTACACGGCCTATTTCGAAACCGTGCCTGCCGAAAAGGTATCCGAGGTGCTGGCCATGGAGGCTGAGCGCTTTGCCAATCTGAGACTGGATAGCGATGAATTTGGACGTGAGATTCGTGTCATCATGGAAGAGCGCCGCATGCGTACCGAAGACGATCCGAACAGCCGTATGTTTGAAGAACTATCCGCAGCATCCTTACGCCTGCACCCGTACCGCAATCCGGTCATCGGCTGGATGCAGGACCTGGAACGACTGACTATTGAAGATGTGCGCGCTTTCTATAAAAGACATTATGTGCCCGGAAATGTCACCGTTGTCATTGTCGGCGATGTAGACTTTTTCCGGATTAAAAACAGCGTCATGAAAAGCTTCGGACGGTTGAAGAAAAAACCGGTACCACCGCGCTTTAACCCCACAGAACCGGACCCGCTTGGTCCCAAGCGGGTCACCGTCCGCCTTGCCGAGGCTCGTTTACCCATGCTGGCTGTTACGCTGCCGGTTCCGGTCTGGAAACCGGGTGAAAACGACCGGCAGGCCGCAGCATTGGCTGTCGCAACCGAGATTTTGGCCGGCGGACGTTCAGCCGTTCTCAAACGCGAACTGGTAGACAAACAGCGCCGCGCCTTCTCAGCAGGCGCAGGCTACGATCCGTTCGCCATGGGGCTGGATCTCTGGTATGCCTATGGCGTGCTTGGTCCGGGGCAGGGCGCCGGGGCATTTGAGCGTGACTTCTGGAAACTCATTGAGACATTCAGCACACATCTCCCAAGCGATGAACAGCTGGCTGCAGCCAAGCGCCGAATCGTGGCCAGTGAGATTTTCTCACGCGATTCACTGTATCTGCGCGCCAAACAGATTGGCAGCATGGAAACAGTTGGCATCGGTGCTGATCAGCGCGATAACTGGTTGCGCGCCATCCGTCAGGTCACAGCCGCAGATATCCGTCTGGCCGTTGGCAAATGGCTGCTGCCAAATCGGGCCACAACAGGCCTGCTTGAACCGGAGAAGAAATCATGAAAAAGCTGTTTGTCTGCATTGCGCTACTGCTTTGCATGCCCGTCGCGGCAACAGCAGTTCCCCCGATTCAGCAGGCAATACTTGATAACGGCCTGAAAATCATGCTGATGGAGGCACATAACGTGCCGATGGTCAGCATGCGTCTTGTCATGCCCGCCGGCAGCCGTTCTGACCCGGATGGAAAGGGCGGTACTGCCAGCCTGCTTGCCGGGATGCTCACCGATCACACGGCCAGACACGATGATGATGCATGGGCCAGATTACTCGACCGGGAGGCTATCCGGCTGGGTGCAGATGTGGACCGGGACGCACTTGGCATTTCGATGACCGTGCTGAGGGAGGCTTTGCCGGCAGGCATGGCCGCCTTCTCCGAAACCGTGCTGCATCCCGGATGGAATGCAAGGCGTTTTGCCATTCTTAAGGAAGATGCCATCGCCGCGGCAAAAAAAGCCCAGGAGGAGCCCCGCGTGCGTGCTGCCGAAGCCATCGCTTCCATGCTGTTTGAGGGGCACCCGTATGGCCATCGCTCGGCAGGCAGTGTGAACAGCCTGCCGCGTATTACGCTGGCCGATCTGAAACGTCTTTATGAACGTCAATGCAGGCCACAGGGCGCCGTACTGGCGGTCAGTGGCGATATCCACATGCAGGAGATACAGGCCATGGCTGCCAGGCTGTTTGCAGACTGGAAAGGTAAACCGGCGGCGGGTCTGCTCGATATCGCACCCCCCCAGGCTGTGCATGGAACATCCCGGGATATCCATATGAATACCAAACAGACGCATGTGGCACTGGTCCGGCTCGGGCCAGCACGCAACAGCACCGACTTCTTCCCCACTTTCGTGTTAAATCATATCCTTGGTGGTGGTAGCTTCTCATCCCGCGTCATGGAAGAAGTGCGCGAGAAACGCGGTCTGGCCTATGCCGCCTATTCGTATTTTGTGCCACTGGCCACATTGGGGCCGTTTGTCATCAACCTGCAGACCCGTGCCGATCAGGCCGGTCAGGCCGAATCCGTCGTCCGCCAGCTTCTGTCAGAGATGTATGCCGGCAAAACCACCGGTGCACAGTTGAAAGCCGCCAAGGACAACCTTTCCGGCAGTTTTGCCCAGCGTCTCGACTCGAACCGTGAACGCGTTGGCCTGATCGCCATGATCGGATTCTATGGCCTTCCTCAGGACTACCTTCAGGTCTGGACGCAAAGGGTTGAGTCGGTCACTCTTTCAGATATCCGCAAGGTGGCCGAAAAATACCTGGACCCCACGAAATGGAATCTGCTTCGGGTCGGGCCGATCACGGGGGAGAACAAACCAGCATGAAAACGATACTTGTCGTAGAAGATTCCGGCTCAAGCCGGGATATCACCAGTCACTTCCTGCAGCAGGGCGGCTTTCGCGTACTGGAAGCGGAAGATGGTCAGAATGCGTTGAATATCGTCAACAGCAGGCATGTTGATCTTATCCTGACTGATATCATGATGCCCAATATGGATGGCTGGACCCTCTACAAGGAGGTTCGCAAACACAGGCGCTTTAACCTGACACCTTTCGTGTTCCTGAGCGTGCTTGATGAAATGGATGACCAGATCAAGGGCCTGAGTCTGGGTGTGGATGACTACATTGCCAAACCGGTCACACCACAGCAGCTCATTGCTCGCGTTAATACGGCATTGATGCGCAGCGAGCGACTAAAGCAGTATTTTTACCGCAATCCGGTCACTGAACTGGCCACCTCCCACTACATGCAGGATCGCCTTGCACAGGAAACAACGCGCTGCCGCGCTGCCGAACGCCCGTTAAGCCTGCTGGTATTCGGTATTGGCAATTATGTATCACTGGTTCGCGGCCATGCGGAATGGTTTGCGCAAGCAGCCGTGGAGCAGGCCGGCATGTCGCTTAAAAAGCAGCTTAAGGAATATGACATCATTGCCGATATGGGGCAGGGACGCTTTGCCATTCTGATGCCGGAAACAGCCGAAGCCGACGCCAAAGCCTGGGCGGAGAAGGTAAAGCGTAGCTGGAAGCTGGTCATGACCTGGCCGGAAACCGAACAGAAAATCAGCATTGACCTTGGCTTTACGGTAGATGCGGTCTCTCCCGGAAGCGAAGACAGCGCTGCGCTGCTGAAAAAGCGTCTGGGTGAGTTCGAACGCAAGTGGTGATGCTGCCGGCCTGACCCGGATAGTGGACTGATATGCGTATTACAGCGGGCTTCCTGAAAGGGCGCAGGCTGACTGTTCCCAATATAGCGGGTGTACGACCCACGCCATCAAGGGCACGCGAAGCGCTGTTCAATATTCTCGGTGACATTGAAGACTGGGCAGTGCTCGATCTGTTCAGCGGTTCGGGCCTGATGGCACTGGAAGCCATTTCACGGGGTGCAGCACACGTCACCTCCATCGAGCAGAACGGCCGTATCTGCCGGCATCTGCAACAGCTTCGTGAACAATGGAAGCTCACAGACAGGTGGAAAATCACGCAGGCCGGCGTTGAGCACGGCCTTGAAGGGCTTGAACAGTTGCACTTCGATCTCATCTTCGCCGACCCTCCCTATCAGCAGGGTTTCCTCGAACGCATCCCTTGCTGGCTGGATACACATCGTATCAGATGCGGTCAGCTGATCATTGAGGAGTCTGCGCGCACCAAAGCAGGGCTCATTCAGGGCTGGACGATCACACAGTCGAGGCGCTACGGTGACACCTGTCTTAACTTTCTGGAACAGGAGAAGGCATGAAACGAACGGCGATTTATCCCGGCACATTTGACCCGATCACGCTCGGGCATGTTGATGTGGTCAACCGTGGCCTGAAGCTGTTTGACCGCGTGGTGATTGGCGTGGCTGAAAACCCGAAAAAAACACCAATGTTTGATCTGGAAACGCGTCTAAAGATGGTGCGGGAAACATTCGCTGATGAATCGAACGTGGATGTAGTTTCCTTTACCGGCCTGCTGGTTGATCTGGCCCATGCCCAGAAAGGCGATGCAATTCTGCGTGGCCTGCGCGCAGCGTCGGACTTTGAATATGAGTTTCAGATGGCGACAATGAACCGGCGACTGGATGAAAAAATCGAGACCGTATTTGTGATGGCCCGTGAGGACTACACCTTTGTTTCGTCACGCTTTATCCGTGAAATCTCCGGTATGGGTGGCGATGTCTCCGAACTTGTTCCCGCTGCGGTTGTCCCCTACCTGAAGTAAGCTCCCTCTCTAATCTGCTGAGCGCCTGGCCATGCTGTCATTCTTCATGCGCAAAACTCTTGATGATATAGCCACCGGACTTTTCGTCGTGCTCCAGACTCAGTAGCCCGCGTTTCGCGGCCTCCTCCAGCAGTTTTCCGAAGGTACGAAAACCATGGAACCCTTCATTGAATCCGGGCTTGCGGCGCTTGAGCGTCTGCTTGACCATCGAACCCCAGACCTTTTCTTCCTCACCGCGCTCATTGAACAGGTCCTCGACGGTTTCCACCACCAGATCGATCGCCTCCTGCCTTTTGTCTTCTTCCCCGGCCTTCGTATCACCTGCCTTTGTCTTTTTTGCTGAGGCAGCGGCCTTGCCTGCAGGCTTCTTTGCCCGGCGCGGCTTTTCTTTCTCGCGCACCAGATCATCGTAGTATATGAACTCGTCACAGTTGGCGGTCAGCAGATCGGAGGTGGAATTTTTGACCCCGACGCCGATCACAACTTTGTTGTTTTCCCGAAGCTTGCTGACCAGCGGGGAGAAGTCGGAGTCGCCGCTGATGATCACGAAGGTATCGACGTGTGATTTCGTGTAACACAGATCAAGCGCATCCACGACCATGCGAATATCCGCGGAGTTCTTGCCGGACATGCGCACATGCGGTATCTCGATCAGCTCAAAAGAGGCCTCATGCATCGCAGCCTTGAATTCCTTGTAGCGGTCCCAGTCGCAATATGCCTTCTTGACGACGATATTGCCTTTCAACAAAAGGCGTTCGAGCACCTTTTGCATATCAAGTCTGGCGAATTTCGCGTCGCGCACGCCAAGGGCAACGTTCTCGAAGTCGCAAAACAGCGCCATACTGCGGGTCGTCGGTTTTATGCTCATAGTTTCCTCCGTCAAAGGCGGGATCATCCGTCCTGTGGTTAAATGTACCGGATTGGCGGGACCTGCGATATCCGGGCGCAGGGCAATCAATTCAGCAATAGCTCAGCCGCTGGGCCTGTGCGCCTGCCGGGCCGGTTATTTCTTACGGCGTTTGGGTGGCTTTCTGCCAGTGCTACTTGCCGAGCGATCGCGTCTCGGTTTTCTGCGACCTGGACGCCTGTCACCACCCGCGGCTTTGAACTTCCTCTTTGGCGTCATTGCGACATCTGCTTCTCCGCCAAGCAGCGAAGCATTGAGCCGCTGGCCACACACCCACACCTGTTTCAGCTCCTTAAAGATAGCCTTCGGCATGCCTTCAGGAAGATCAACGGTGCTGTGGTCGTCCATAATCCGGATATTGCCGATAAACTCCGTTTCCAGCCCGATTTCATTGGCAATCGCACCGACAATATTGCCCGCTTTCACGCCGTGGGCCTCGCCCACTGCCAGACGATAACGCTCCATGCCCCGTTCCGGCCCTGGCCCCGTGGCCTGGCGCCTTGCCGAACGTTCACGTTTCGGTCTGATCTGATCATCCTCATACTGATCGCGGGAGAGATTGCGCATGCTCTTGCGCCTGTCCTCCGGTGCATCGAAGCGTGGATTGCGCGCTGATCGTTCCCTTTCAGGTTTCGATTTACGCTTCGGTTCATCCTTGAGCAGCAACGGTTTGTCGCCCTGCACCATTTTGGCAAGCGCGGCAGCAATTTCAGTCGCCGGAATATTCTGCTCCTGGCGATACTGTTCAATGATATCTGCGAACAGTTCCAGCCCCTCGCCCGATTCCAGCGTATCGCTAATGCGTTGCATGAACCCGGCAATGCGTTTGTCATTGATCGCATCGGTCGTCGGCATCTCAAACTTGTCGATGCGCTTCTTCGTCGCCCGCTCAATCGCATAGAGCATGCGCTTCTCACGCGGCGCCACAAACAGGATCGCATCGCCTTCGCGCCCCGCCCTGCCGGTGCGGCCAATGCGGTGCACATAGGATTCGGTATCGTGTGGAATATCATAGTTGATCACATGCGAGATACGCTCTACATCAAGTCCGCGCGCCGCCACGTCGGTTGCCACCAGAATATCGAGATGCCCCTTTTTCAGCCGGTTGACCGTCGCCTCGCGCTGCTTCTGGGCAATATCGCCGTTCAGCGCTGTGGCTGCATATCCGCGCGCTTCCAGCTTTTCCGCCAGATCTTCGGTAGCCGTTTTAGTGCGTACGAAGATGAGCACGGCATTAAACGGTTCAGCTTCAAGGATGCGGGTCAGCGCATCCAGCTTGTGACGACCGCTGACCATCCAGTAGCGCTGGCGAATCGTCTCCGCCGTCGTCTGTTTCACCTTGATTGTCACCTGCTGCGGATTGTTCAGATGTTTCTCGGCGATTTTGCGAATGACCGGCGGCATGGTGGCCGAAAACAGTGCGATCTGACGATTTTCGGGTGTCTGTTCAAGAATCCACTGCACATCATCAATAAAGCCCATGCGCAGCATCTCATCGGCCTCATCGAGCACCAGCGCACGCAGGCCATCGAGCTTCAATGTGCCGCGGCGCATATGATCCATGACGCGGCCCGGCGTGCCGACCACGACGTGCACGCCGCGTTTAAGTTGACGCAGCTGAATGTCGTAGCTCTGGCCACCGTAAATCGGCAGCACATGGAAGCCCTTCATATGATGCGCATATTTCTGGAATGCTTCGGAAACCTGAATGGCCAGCTCGCGTGTTGGTGCCAGCACCAGCAGCTGCGGGGATTTCTGGTCAAGGTCAATACGGGAGAGCAAAGGCAGCGCAAAGGCAGCGGTTTTGCCGGTACCGGTCTGCGCCTGTCCCAGCACGTCTCTTCCCTGTAAAAGCAACGGAATGGTTTTTGCCTGAATCGGCGAAGGCGTTTCATAACCCACGTCTTCCAGTGCCTTGAGCAGCGGAGCAATTAAATTCAGCTCAGCAAATGTGGGCTGATGTTGTTCATTTGGAGTCATGATTTACGCCTGCGGAA
>JBHHXG010000021.1:0-26067 GCA_046756985.1 Mariprofundaceae bacterium
TTGGTGCCGAAGACTGGAGTCGAACCAGCACGAGCGTTAGCTCACCACCCCCTCAAGATGGCGTGTCTACCAATTCCACCACTTCGGCTTTGGAAACTTTTATTCGGCGGCTGGCAGGCCGTCATCAACAGCGTTGTCCTGCAGCTTGGACGGATCAAAACCGCCCGGAGCCGATTCAGGCAACGTCTGCTCTTGGACCGGGGCCTGCTGGGTAACAGCTTTTTCAACCACAGAACCGGTTTGCTGCTGCGAGAAAAATGCCAGCGTCAGGCTGGTGATCATAAATGCTGCGGCCAGCCCACCAGTTGCTTTTCCAAGGAACGAGCCGGAGCCACGGCTGCCAAACAGCGTCTGCGCACCACCACCGCCAAACGATACGCCCATATCCGCGCCCTGGCCTCGCTGGACCAGCACAACGCCAATCAGCAACAGGGCAATAAGAACATGCGCCACAATAAGTATGGTTGTCATAAGATACTCCTCAGCTGGTCGCTTTTGCGGCCGCTTCGATAATCTGCATAAATGAATCGGCCTTCAGGCTGGCGCCGCCAACCAGTGCGCCCTCAACGCCGGGGCAGGCAAGTAATTCTTCCGCATTGCCCGGATTCACGCTGCCGCCGTACAGTACACGGCAATCCTTGCCCAGACGCTGTAATTCTTCGTGGATAAAGGCGTGCGTCTCAACGACCTGCTCAGGAGACGCCGTCACGCCCGTGCCAATCGCCCAGACTGGCTCATACGCCACAGTCAGCGGCTTGTCGGCAGGCGCACCTTTCAAAATAGCCAACTGCTCAGCCAGCACATGGTTCGTCACGCCCTTTTCGCGCTGTTCGAGCGTTTCACCAATGCACAGGATCGGCTCCAGACCATGTAGCCAGGAAGCATTTAATTTAGAACGAATATTTGCATTGCTCTCGCCAATAATACTGCGGCGCTCGGAGTGGCCAAGAATCACATAATGGCACCCGGCATCGCGTAACATCAGCGGGCAAATTGAACCGGTAAATGCACCCTTGTCCTCGTAATAAACATTCTGCGCGCCCAATACGACATCTTTCTCGCTCAACGGTTTATACATCGTATGCAACAGTGTAAACGGCGGCATCAATGCCACCTCCACATGTTCCGGCGCCGGATTTTCTCCAAGCTCAGCCACGAAATCCACAGCATCCTGGAGAACGCCGTTCATCTTCCAGTTACCTGCTACCAAACATGTATAACCGCTCATGATATCCTCCGGAAAGCTTTTAAAATGGGGCGCGAAGTGTAGAAAATATCCCCTGTAACGCAAGGGGAAATGCAAAATTACAGCATAGCGGTTAGGCTTGAGCAATGCCAGATATAGCGCGTCCGCTCGCAAAGAAAGCACTTGGCCAGCATTTTCTGAATGACCCGCAGGCAATCCGCCGCATTGTCGAGGCCGTACCGTCTGGCGCCCGAGTAATGGAAATCGGTCCGGGGCTTGGGGCGCTGACAGAACCCTTGCTGAAGCATGTCAGCCGCCTGGCCGTCATCGAGAAGGACCGGCGTTTTGCTGAACAATGGCAACAACGCGCCAAAGAAGTGCCAAAGCTGCTTGTTGAGCAAGGTGATGTACTGACGGAAGAAGATAAACTGATCGGACGCTTTCAACCGGAATGGATTGTCGGCAATCTGCCCTATAATATCAGCGGCCCACTGATGGCAAAGCTGGCCGCCACGCCGCTGGCTGGTGGTATGGTACTGATGTTTCAGCGCGAAGTAGCCGAACGCATTCTGGCCAAGCCCTTTAACAAAACTTATGGAAGATTGAGTGTGCTGGTACGCCATCATTATGACGTCAAACGCTTGCTCAAACTGCCGCCGGGCGCCTTTGCTCCGCCCCCTCAAGTTCATTCTGCAGTCGTTGTGCTGACTGCGCACGGACGCAGACCGCCATGTACGTTTGATGCCCTGCAGGAAGCGGTCCGGCAAGGCTTTGCTCACCGGCGCAAAACGATTGCCAACAATTTCAGAGGCGTGCTCACCGGTGCTGACTGGATGGAAATGGTGATTGATCCCGATTCCCGTCCTGAGCGCCTGGATTACATGGCCTGGACGCGAATCGCCAAACGACTGCAGCCTGTATTATAAATCCAACCACTTTGGTGAGTAGTTAGCCCCCGTTTTCCAGGCCCGTAACCCTGTAGATCGGTGCTACATCTCCGGGTGATGATTTCGTCACCTCCAGATCATGAAGCAGCCCATCCTTCAGCCGGTAAATCCAGCCATGTACATAAAGTTCCTGACCACGCTCCCAGGCATTCTGCACAATGCGGGTATGGCTCAAATTCGCCACCTGATGCGCAACATTGAACTCGCACAGTCTGTCCATCTTCTCATGTTCACTGCATGCGGCCATTTCGTCTTCGTGCTTGATATAAATATCGCGAATGCAGCGAATCCAGTTATCGACGATGCCATGATGTTGCTTTTCCAGGGCAGCGTTTACAGCTCCACAATCGTAATGACCGGTGACAATGATGTGCTTGACGCTGAGCACATCTACGGCGAACTGAACTGCCGACAGGCAGTTCAGGTCGTTATGGGCGACGATGTTGCCGACATTGCGGTGTACAAAGACCTCGCCGGGTTGCAGGCCGATGATTTCATTGGCTGGCACGCGGCTGTCCGAGCAGCCGATCCACATATACTCAGGACTTCTCTGCTCAGACAGGTGCTCAAAATAACCCGGATCCGCCTGCTGCTGCCGCGCAGCCCAGTGATGATTGTTTTCCAGAAGCTTTTCCGTACCGCTCATGCAGCGGACATTACTGTCCACTCAACCATGCATCAAGCTCGCCTTTGCGATCCAGTGCATGCAGCTCATCGTAACCGCCAACATGACGGTCATTGATGAAAATCTGCGGAATCGTGCGTGCGCCTCTGGCGCGCTCCAGCATCTCGCTGCGTTTGTCAGGCTCGCCCTGTACGTTATATTCGACGAAAGTCAAACCTCTCTGCTTCAACAGGCTCTTGGCCCGTAGGCAGTAAGGACAAAAATTGCCGGAATAAATTTCTATTTTGATCATATAAAAATCCTACCTGTCACTCAATGTTCTCGCCAGCGAGAAAGCTCCGATATCAGTGTTTAGAGGCTTTAACGCTCTGGCGGCAAAATGCAGCGTCGAACCCGTCGTAAGGATATCATCCACAACCCAGATACGGCCCTGCGCCGTCATGCTTTGCCAGCGCTTTAGGTCGACATGAAAGGCCTTGCGTACATTGTTCCGCCTTGCCACACCTGAAAGTGAAGATTGTCTGGGCTGTTCCCCAACACGTCTGAGCAAACGCCATTCCCAGCTACAGTCGCTGATGGCTGCAATCATCTTACACAGCGCCGCGGCATGATGCAGGCCTGATGTGCGCATGCGCGACAATGGCATGGGTATGGGCAACAGCACATCTTCGGGCCTGAATATCTCTTTCAACCTACCGGATGCCGCCTGCAGTAGCCAACGAACTGCCACATCTTCACCCTGCAGCTTCCAGGCAAGAATCGCATCTCGCACCGCTCCCCGGTAGGCAAACAGACTGGCGGTTTGCTGCTGAAACGGCGGCGTCTTCGCACACCGTCCACACGGACCAGGGGCAAGATCAGGCGGTAAGGGCGCTCCGCATCGCCGGCATGCAGCACTGCTCAGTACTTCAATGGAGGACAGACAATCGTTGCAGCAGCCTCCGTCGTTATTCATCGCTGCGTGACAGAACAGACAACAACGGGGAAACAGTAGGCGCTTGCTGCTGTTAACCAGTCTGTTGAATTGAGTTGACAGGCCTTTCATCAAAACCAGCATGCCGTGCATGCCCGATACCTGCAATTGGTTTGACTCTATCCCGGATCATCGCCAAAGACAGCTGCTGCACTCAAAGCGTAGCGGCATCTGGATCGAAGTGAAAAAACAGCGGCTGGTGAACTTTGCATCCAATGATTATCTGGGCCTCAGTTTCCACCCGGAAGTATGCAAGGCTGCGATAGAATCCATCCAGGCCGGTGGCCTGGGCAGCGGCGCATCACGCCTGGTTTCCGGTGATGATCCAGCGTTACATGCACTGGAAGTGGCGCTGGCCGACTGGAAGGGCTTTGAGGCATGTCTCGTCATCGGTTCAGGCATGCTGGCCAATCTGGGATTGCTGCAGGCCTTGTCGGACCGGCGCACGCATCTGTTCACGGATCGTCTCAACCATGCATCGCTTGTTGACGGCGCCAGACTTTGCGATGGCAAGGTGCGCCGCTATGCCCACCTTGACCTGCATCAGCTCGAAGAACTGCTGCAAAAGCATCCGGCTGAACACCGCATGATTGTCAGCGACGGTGTGTTCAGCATGGATGGCGACTGCGCCGATGTGTCTGCCCTGCTCAATCTGGCCGAGCAGCACAACGCTATTGTTGTACTCGATGATGCGCATGGCACAGGCACGATCGGCCCTGAAGGGCGGGGGCTGAGCCATACGGCAGGTGTGCAGGGGCATCCTCGACTGATCGAGGTCGGCACGCTTGGCAAGGCCTTTGGCATCTATGGCGCCTTTATACTCGGTACTTCCGAACTGATTGATGGCCTGCGTCAGCGCATGCGTACCTTTATCTATTCTACCGCCCTGCCGGCAGCACTTCCCCATGCCGCGTTAAAAGCGCTGGACATCATCCGCCATGGAAAAGTAGTACATGGCCTGCATGCCAACCTCGCCCTGTTTAAATCCCTAATCCACGATCTGTCGCTGATGCCGTCGGACACACCCATCCAGCCGATGATTATCGGCAGCGACACCGATGCCCTGCTTGCTGCCACCCGCTTGCGCCAGCAGGGCTACTTCGTACCAGCCATCCGGCCACCAACTGTGCCGGAAGGCACTGCACGGCTGCGCATCACTTTATCGGCTGCGCACAGCACGAAACAGATCAGGGGCCTGTGCGATGTGCTGCAGGATTTCGCATCATGAGCATGCCGCTTGTTTTTCTGCACGGCTGGGGACAGTCCGTCCGGATATGGCAGATGCAGACCGAATATTTCTCCCCCAAGGCGGAAGTTTATGCAATGAACCTGCCCGGCCATGGCGACATGCCGGATGCTCCGGCGGATGCCTGGCTGGATGCCCTGGCAGGTGAAATGCCTGCAGGACCATCCATGCTGGTTGGCTGGTCATTGGGTGGATTACTGGCCATGCAGATGGCATTGGAGCATCCCGAACATATTGCAGGACTTGTGCTGGTCTCGGCCACACCCTGTTTTTGCAGCAGAGCAGACTGGCCGCACGGATGCGCCGACCATGTGTTTGCCGGCTTCGAGCAGGGCATTGCTACACAGACAGACAAAACGATGCACCGATTCTTTGCACTGATGCTGCATGGAGACACATTGACGCGCCCCGAACACAACCATATTACACAATTGGCCACAGATCGTAGCCATCTGCCCACACTGTCGGGCCTGCAGGCAGGTCTGGCACTCCTCAGCGGGCTGGATTTACGGGAGAACCTGCAGCAGATCAACTGCCCCGTATTAATTATGCATGGTGACCGTGATGCCATCATTCCGATAGCGGCCGGGCACTATCTTGCCGAGCATATTCCAGATACGTCATGGCTGCCATTCAGGGACTGTGGCCATACGCCATTCTTATCCCGCCCGGAGCACTTCAATGAACAATTGGAGGCATGGTGTCAGACCATATCATCAGCCCAACAAGGGTAAAACGCGCCTTCTCAAAGGCCGTGGATGCTTATGACACGCACGCCGTGCTGCAGCGTGAGGTGGCAGACCGGCTGCTACAGCATATTGAATTCACCAAAATCAGGCCGGCGCGTATCCTTGATATCGGCTGCGGCACCGGTTATTTCACCCGCCTGTTGCAGCAGCGGTTTAAAGGTGCTGCTGTCCATGCACTGGATCTGTCCGAAGCCATGCTGGTGGCAACCCGGGCCAGGCAGACACGCAGAATGCCATGGCATGGCAAATGCCACTGTCTCGCTGCTGACGCCTGCCTGCTCCCCTTCGCCAATGAACAGTTCGATCTGGTTTGCTCCAACCTGACCATGCAGTGGGTAGATGAGCCCTGGCAGATGATGCGCGAAATGCGGCGCGTGCTGGCGCCGGGGGGGCTGATACTATTTTCTACTTTTGGCCGTCGCACATTGGCTGAGCTCAGGCAGTCACTGGCCGAAATTTCACATGATCGCGCCGGGCTTGTGCTGCCCTTTCCAGATGTCACAGCACTGGGCGATATGTTGATGAAATTGCCTGTAGAACTACCAGTCACCGATACCGACCTGTTCACGCTGACTTACCCAGATGCCATGGCGCTGGTGCGCGAGCTGAAAGGCATGGGCGCTTCTTCGACGGCTATTCTACATCGGCCGGGCGGGCTCTATGGCCGCGGCCTGTTGCGTACACTGGAGCAAACCTATACCGCCAGGTACCGTATGGAAAATGGCCGTATCCGCGCCAGCTTTGAAGCCCTTTACGCCCAGGCCTGGTACGCCCAGGCAGGGTACAAGCATGGCGATAGAGTGATCCCGATACACGCTACACAGGGAGAAGGGCCCCGTGACACGTAAGTTTTTTATCACAGCAACTGATACCGGTGCTGGCAAGACCTTTATTGCGGCACGGCTGGTGAAAATACTGCTGGACAGAGGGGTCAATGCCCTCGCTGTCAAGCCTGTGGCCTGCGGTACGGGCAAAGACGGAATCAACGAGGATGTCGCTATCCTTATGCAGGCGCAGGGTATATCTGACCCACAGCAGATCAATCTCTACAGCTTTGCGATGCCATCTGCGCCAAGTATCGCGGCATCTGCCGAAGGCAGGAAGATCGATCCCGAGCGGCTTGGGGCATGGTGCGAGCAACAGATCCGGGACGTGGATATCTGCCTGATTGAAGGCGTCGGTGGCCTGATGGTGCCACTTACGGAGAAGTTTCTGGTCAGCGACTGGCTGGCCGGCCTACCGGATGCCAAAACCCTGCTTGTTGCGCAGGCACGACTGGGGGCGATTAATCATACATTGTTGACACTGAAGCAATTGCAACATATCCGGCATGCTCCCAGGTGGCTGGCCATCAATTGTACTGAAAACAGCACAAACTCACTGGCATCACTGCATCTTGCAGAAGCATTGAGGACACACCTTGCGACTTCCTGCGAGGTGGTTACAATCTCTTGCGTTGAAAAGCAGGGCCAGGATATGGCGAATTCGCTCGCATATCTGGCTGATCGTATGACTGCACAAACAGGTGAATAATCAGACTATGAACATACTGCTGGTAGAAGATGAAGAAAATGTGCAGCAAATCATTGGTGCGTTTCTGAATCGATTTGGCGAGATTCATGGAGTGGATATCAATGTCACAGCCTTACATGATCCCGTTCAGGGGCTTTTTGAAGCCACCACGAATGGCGACAGTTATGATCTCATCATGCTTGATGTCCGGCTTCCGAAACTGACTGGCGATGAAATTTACAAGAGCATCACGCATGTTAATCCGCAACTTCTCGAGCGGGTGCTGTTTGTAACCGGATTCCGTGAAGACCTGGAAGGTCGATTCCCTGACCAGAATTTGCGGGTGCTCGACAAACCTTTCCGCTACCAGCAGCTGGAGGAACAGATTCAGGCCATCGTACACTGACTCCGGCGCTTATGCGCTTTTTACAACCCCTTCACAGCCAAAGGCCATGAGCAACGCCAGCATCGGCGCGCCCGAATTGATGCGACCCGAATGCAACCATTGCATGGCCTGACGGCGCGATACCCAGTGAATCCGGATATCTTCATGTTCGTGTGAGATTCCGCCGCCATCGGCCACTGGTGATCCCCGGTCAACCTCGCCCAGAAACAGATCAATACACTCAGATGACCCCCCGGGGGTGGAATAGTAGCGGCCGAGATGCTGCAAAGTGGCAGGCTCATACCCCGCTTCCTCAACGGCTTCGCGCCGTGCCGCCGCCTCTGCATCCTCCCCCTCATCAATCATACCAGCGACTATTTCAATCAGCCATGCTTCATCGCCTCTTACGGCAGGACCGATACGGAACTGTTCAATCAGCAGCACTTCATTTCGGGCCGGATCAAACAGCAGCACAGCAACTGCATCGCCGCGCTCCAGATGCTCCCGGCAAATGGTTTGTGTGCCGCCATTAAAACATTCGTGTTCAACGGTATAGGCATCAAGCCTGAAAAAACCCCGATGTAATCGCTTTTGATCGATCAGATTGAATCGCATATCCGTTCCTCCATGACATGGCATGATGAGATAGCAAAGCTACTGCATCCCCGTGCGTTTGACAGGTCAGCAATGTTTCACTGACAAAGTTTTGCCCTGGCTGCTAGACTCCGGTTCATGAAAATACTGGTTGTAGAAGATGAGGAGCGTGTCGCCCAGTTCATTCAAAAAGGTCTGAAGGAAGAAGGCCATGCCGTCGATGTGTCCCACGACGGGGAGGACGGCGGCTTTCTGGCTGAAGTCAACGACTATGACCTGATCATCCTTGACCTGATGTTGCCGAAGAAAAACGGCCTTGTGGTATGCCGGGAGATCCGCGAACGCGGCGTGGCCACGCCGGTGCTGATGCTGACGGCGCGTGACAGCGTCGAGGACAAGGTTCGAGGCCTGGATGCTGGGGCGGACGACTATCTCCCCAAGCCATTTGCATTTGAAGAATTGCTGGCACGCGTACGCGCCCTGCTGCGCCGCCGCTCGGAAACCAAGACACCAACGCTTAAAATGGCCGATCTCGAACTGGATCCAATCAGCCGGCGGGTCACGCGGTCCGGCCAGGCGATCCGGTTGACCACCAAGGAATACGCGCTGCTTGAATATCTGTTGCGCAGCCCGAAAAAGGTGCTTTCACGCACACTGATCGGTGAGCATGTATGGGATATGAATTTTGATCCCGAAAGCAATGTCATCGACGTCTATGTCAGCCACCTGCGTGCCAAGATAGACAAGGGCTTCGAGCCGCCCCTGATTCACACGCTGCGTGGCCAGGGCTATATCCTGACCGATGACGCACCACCGGCCTGAGGTTGTAAACTGCTGAAATCCAGCCCTTCGGGATTTATTAACCGCCTCCGGTCGAATATATTCAATACCTTTCGCGGCCGCCTGGCGCTACTGTATATTGTTCTCGAATTCGGCACTCTCGTTTTTGCCGGCCTGCTGCTGTACGTCGTTTTGTCACAGCAGGTTTACAGGGCGGTGGATGAACAGCTTGCAGAACAGGCGCAAAGCATTGTCAAGGAACTGGAGAATTCCCCCTTCTATTTCTGGCCAGGCCACTTGAACAGCTTTGTGAATCACTATCAGGGCTCGGTGAACCTTGTCGGCGCAAACGGGCTGATGCTCTATACATCATCTGATAAGGTATTAATCGGGCGCGGCGGCGATGAAGTCAGTAAGGCCCTGGGCAAGACCATGAAAGATAACCAGCCCACTTTCGCCTCAACGCAATCGCTGCTGCGCAAGGACAATATGCGCGTGCTGGTGGCGCCTGTGCACCGCGCCAATCGCACCGTAGCCATTTTGATTCTCAGCCGCAGCACCAGCGAAATTCAGGGCTTTTTCCAGCAGCTGTATCTGCTCGGCGGCATCCTTGGCCTGCTTTCCATGATCATCAGTGCTGCTGCCGGTTATCTGATGGCAAAGCGGGCGCTTACTCCGATTCATGAAATCACCAGCACCGCCCGCGCCGTCGCTTCCGGTGATCTGTCCAAGCGCCTTACCTCAGATGTACAGGACAAGGAAATTCGTGTGCTCATCCGCGCCCTGAACAAAATGTTTGAAGACCTGGAAGCCAGTTTTCAGTCACAGAAACGCTTTACTGCCGATGCCTCGCATGAACTTCGGCTACCGCTGACCATTATGAAGGGTGAAATCGAGGTAGCGCTGCGCCGCAAACGCAAAGCCGGTGAATATGAACATGTATTACGGCAACAGCTGGGTATCATTGAACGTATTGAGCGCATTGTGAACGACCTGTTAACACTTGCACGTGCCGACGCCGGTCAGCTTGAGCTGATTCAGGAAGAAATTGATTTGTCTCTGTTGCTGCAGGAAGCCGGCCAGCACCATCTTGCCCTGTTTGCCAGTAATCATATCAACATGGATCTTGATATAGACGACGGATTGGCCGTGATGGGTGATGCCGGGCATATTGAACGCATCATCTTTAACTTACTGAACAATGCCTTCAAACATGCGCCGGCGCACTCCACTGTTTCTCTGTCGGCGCATGCCAATGAAGGAGAAGCACTGATCTGCGTTGAGGATGAAGGACCAGGCATCGAACAGGAACAGCAGCAGCACCTTTTTGACCGTTTTTTCCGCGCCGATGATGCCCGCTGCCGTAAAGAAGGCGAGGGCGCCGGGCTGGGACTGGCAATCTGCAAACGTATTGTAACAGCCCATCAGGGAGATATCTGGGTTGAAAGCACGCCCGGAGAGGGCGCCAGTTTCTTTGTGCGGCTGCCGTTGATCGAGACAGATTCCGGGCACATCGAGCGTCTGGGAACTCTGCTCCAGGCTTCGAATCACTGAGCATCAATGAAAAAGGGCCGCAGCATGCTGCGGCCCTTGTAAACATTCAGATGTTTATTTTCCGCTCGGCATAGCAATGCTCCAGATATGAAACCCGCCGACACTGCCCTTGACCTGTCGCGCCGTTTTTAATTCCTTGGAAACTTTGCGATCCGAATGGAAATAGACACGGCCGTTGGGAGCAACACTGGCACCACCGTCACGGGCTTTATCCAACGTCAATTGACTCAGATTGCGCCCATTGCGGTCTATGGCCCAGATATCCCAGTTGCTGTGGGAAGGTGTGCGCATATCCGCCTGACTTCGATTCGATGTAAACACAATCCACTTTCCGTCCGGACTCCATGCCGGCTGAACATCAATACTGCGTGCATCGGTCAACTGCACCAACTCGGAACCATCCACACGCATCATAAACAAATGCTGGCTACGCCCGGCAGCCATCGAAAATACGACCCAGTTGCCATCCGGCGAAACAGCCGGATTCGTACCCTCACTGAGCACCTGCTCAGCGCCATTTTGTTGAACACGTATGATCTGGGCGCGATAACCCGTAGCGCTCCAGTTGGCAAAAACATCGTGCCTTGTGCGCCGGACAGCCTGACGGCTTGCTTCCTGATTCAGTCTCACGGCAATGATACTTCCGTCCTTCAGCAGTATGGGCTGAGTCAACTGCCCGTTCAGTGAATGCAAACGCCGCAGTACGCCCCGGCCATCGGCCGCCTTTTCCCATAGTCCCAGGCCACCAGCACGCTTTGAAAGAAAGGTGACCTGCCCGTTTCCGTGCCAGGCAAAGGAATCGGGCGCATGCGAATCATCACTGACAACATTGACCGGATCGCCATTTTCCAGAAGACGGCGCGAAATCATCATAGACTTACGCTTGCTGACCACCACCAGCATTGTCTTCCCGTCTGGAGACACCTTTGGATACAACTCGGATTCTCCTGGCTCCAGAGTCAGTAAACGGGCGTCATCCGCCGGCAGCTTCGCCTTTGCCTTGCTCTTGCCTGATGTCACAGGCTTCAGCCAGTCCAGAAAGTCTGCAGCCTGTGAGGTCGGAACAGCGACAAACAGCGCCAGAATCATCATGGATACACGCAACATTTCAAATCTCCTTTTATCCGGTTTCATTCGATTTAATGCGGCAGCCGGACTTGCCAGATATTCCATTCTGAAATGGTGGCAGCCTGAGGTTTTTTTGGATTCCGGTTGGAGTGGAACAGCACCGTTTTTGTATCCTTCCAGGCCGGACCGCCGTCGGTGGCCTTCGGCGCATTGGTCAGGCGTATAACACGGTTCGTTTTTAGATCCATGGTATAAACCGACGTAAGACGAACATCACCTTTACTGTCGCGATTCGATATGAATGCGATTTTGCTGCCATCCGGACTCCAGGCCGGCTCGAATTCACCAAACCGGGTTGACGTCAGTTGTGTCAATGAACCGCCATCCACGTTTTGCAACCACAGGTCATAATTACCGCCTGTCACACGCACAAACACGATCCGCTTGCCATCCGGGGAAACCGCACCATTTAATGCATTCGGGATCATCATCAGTTGACTGCTTTTACGGTCAAAGATAAACAGCGATGGTGGGAAAAACTTGCTGACGTTGCCAGGGGCGGTTGCCGCATAGCCCGCCTTGTAACGGAAGGCGTCCGAGCTATACATGCGCCAGGTCTGCCCGACCAGTTCCTCATGCATAAAGCCGTCGCTATAATCATCCAGCACTTTAGCGCGACGTGTTTTTTCCAGTGATGTGTCAAAGCACCAGACACGGCCATTGGCCGACGCCTTCAGATTGGCCGGCATCAGTGCATGAGTGAAAGTGCCCATATTGGCGATGGCAATATGGCCATCGCCATGCGCCTGCCGCATCCATGCGCCAATGGGGCCCATACGGTTACTGATATAGCCTATGGCGCCATCCTGCAGCGCCACACCAAAACGGATCGCCTCTTTGGGCAGGTCCGGCTTGATCTCACGCCCGATGGTTGAAGGCGTCACTCTGGAAACGCGTACAACGCTGTACTGATTTTTCTTGCGCTGACTGTAAACCAGAAAATCTCCGGCCACAGACGGGTACACTTCATCGATATGCTGACTGGCAATCACCGGATTGACCGGATACAGCGGCTCCGGAATTTTCTGGGCCCGCTTTCCAAACTGGGCGGCGGCTACCGGCTGGGTCATAAGCACAAGGACAGCCAGGACAGCCATCCAATTACGGGATTTCTGTGCATACATAGTCTCTCTCCAATTGTCTCCAAATCAGATTTGAATTGTCATATCATTTGCAAACAGCCAGCAGCTGAATGCGACGCGAAGGTTGGTGTGTTGATGTTACCATAAAAGTGATCCATCTCACAAGTTAAGGTCTTTTAATGGCGGATTTGGAAAATCGGAATAAAACCTGGCTGCCACACATAAAAATCAGCCGTCAAAAAGAGATGCAGACTGCTGCAAAAACGTTTATCCTGCGCGCCCTTTACGAATATTTTCCGGAGGAGTTTCCAATATGGCTATGACCGTCTATTACGATGATGATGCAGACATCTCAATCATCCAGAGTAAAAAAGTAGCCATCCTTGGTTACGGTTCACAGGGACATGCACACGCTCTGAACCTGAAAGACTCTGGCGTGGATGTAACAGTCGGACTGCGCAAGGGCTCGGCTTCGTGGAAAAAGGCCGAGAATGAGGGGCTCGCTGTTAAGGAGATTCCCAGTGCCGTGAAAGGCGCGGATCTCGTCATGATCCTGTTGCCGGACGAAAATCAGGGCCAGATTTACCGGGATTGTATTGCGCCAAATCTGAAAAAGGGCGCAACACTGGCTTTTGCCCACGGACTGAATATTCATTTCTCCATCATTCAGCCGCGTGGCGATGTGGACATCATCATGGTTGCACCCAAGGGTCCGGGACATCTTGTACGCCATACATTCACGCAGGGCGGCGGCGTTCCCTCGCTGATCGCAGTGCATCAGGATGTTTCAGGCCGGGCCAAGGCTGTCGCCCTGTCCTACGCCATGGCTAATGGCGGCACGCGTGCCGGAACCATTGAAACCACCTTCCGCGATGAATGCGAAACCGACCTGTTTGGCGAGCAGGCCGTACTGTGCGGTGGCGTGACAGCGCTGATCACAGCTGGCTTCGAGACGCTGGTCGAGGCGGGTTATCCGCCAGAGATGGCCTATTTTGAATGCCTGCACGAAATGAAACTGATCGTGGACCTGATCTATGAAGGCGGCATCGCCAATATGCGTTATTCAATCTCCAACACCGCTGAATATGGCGATCTGAAGATTGGACCACGCATCATTACTGAGGAAACAAAAGCCGAAATGAAGCGTGTCCTTGCAGAAATCCAGAATGGCGATTTTGTTCGTGACTTTATCGAAGAATGTAATTCCGGCAAGATCGGCATGAATGCCAAGCGTCGTCTGGCTGCGGAGCATGAAATCGAGCAGGTGGGCGAGCGGCTGCGCGGGATGATGAGTTGGATTGGTGAGTCCAAGATCGTGGACAAGTCAAAAAACTAGGGCCTAGGCTCTCACATTCCTTGTTCCGGGGAGGTCAGTGATTGGCCTCCCCTTTTTAATTGCAGGGCTAGGGAGGCTTGTTCAGAGCCTCCTTGGACCAGGCTATTCGATGTCTTCCAGCCTGTCAGTCTGACGCCGGTTGATGGATTGCAGCTGTTTTTCCACCACCTTTTTCTGCTGGATCATGTTGCTACCAGTTAATTCTCTGGCTGCATCATTCCCAGCCTCTTTTGCCTGTTCGCAGCCACCCAGGAAAAACAGCATGGCGACTACAATCAACACCTTGCCCAATTTTAAAGGCATATGCTCCTCCTGCATCTTACATCTTATACCTGCGCTGAATCTCGCGCTTGATGTCCCTCTCTTTTTTATCCTGACGTTTGTCATACAGCTTTTTGCCACGGCCCAGGCCAATTTCGAGTTTGGCATAGCCGCGTTCGTTGAAATAAAGTTTTAACGGCACAAGCGTCAACCCCTTCTCCTTCAGCTTGCCAATCAGGCGCTGAATCTCGCGCTTGTGCAGTAACAGTTGGCGCGAACGGGCCGGCTCTTTCGGGTTGTTCATCGCCGCCGGCTTGTACGGACTGATATGACAACCGATCAACAGCAGCTTTTCCTTACGGATGATGCAATGCGCCTCGGCCAGATTGGCCTGGCCGGAGCGAATGGATTTGACCTCGGGCCCGGACAGCATGATACCGGCCTCGAAAGTTTCGAGAATATGGTATTCATGTCGGGCGCGGCGGTTGACAATAGCCATGTGGGTGATGCTATGGACTCAGGATAACAGCGTCAGCAACAAAAAAGAGGCGGCCGATGGGCCGCCTCTTCAATTAAGCACTTTTGATGCTTACAGGGTCTTCAGGAACTCGATGACCTTGTCGGCCTTCGCGCCCTTCAGCTTCTGCGGCGGCATCTTGGTCTTGCCTCCGGCGGCTTTGGCAACGCCCTTGGAGTTTTCAATCCATGCCTTCAGATTGCACGGATTCCAGGTGGCGCCGGCTTCATTCTGGGCCTTCAGGTAAGAACCGTACTTAAAGCCTTCAACAGAACCGATTTTACGGCCCATGATACCTTTCAGGCCAGGACCCGTCTTTTTCTTCGTCTTATCAAAGTAATGGCACGCCTTACACTTGCCTTCCGGACCCGCGATGGCGTTGGTTGCAGCAAAGCCGCCTGCCAAAAATGCAGCTGCTGCTGCGATCATAAGCATTTTCTTCATATTTAAATCTCCTCCTAAGTGTTGATTTCGGGACGGGCTTGCTACCGCAAGTTTTTCGTCAGTGCAAGTGTAAGATTTACAACCATCCCGAAACAGAGGGAAGAAATACGCCTGTAGAGGAAATCATCCCCCGATACTGCAAACAAGCTGCCCATCTTTGATATCTACGGTGACCGTGCCCCCTTGGCTGTAATCGCCGGCTATCAGCACACGGGCAATCGGCGTTTCTACACGCTGCTGGATAAACCGCTTTAACGGCCTTGCCCCGAATACCGGATCATAGCCTTCGCAGGCAATCAGCTCGCCTGCCTTTTTGCTGACATCCAGCGACAGCCCTTTTGTGGCCAGACGCTGCCTGAGCTCGATCAGCAGCAAGTCCACAATCCGGCCAATTTCATCCGCATGCAGTGGCTTGAACAGCACCGTATCATCAATCCGGTTCAGGAACTCGGGCCTGAAATGACTCCGCAACGCCTCCATCACCTGATCGCGGGCGCCATCGGTGATATGGCCCGTATCATCAATGCCATCCTGCAGATTCTGGCTGCCGATATTGCTGGTCATGATCACAATCGTGTTGCGGAAACTGACCGTACGGCCGTGACTGTCGGTCAGTCGGCCGTCATCAAGCAGTTGCAGCAGGATATTGAACACATCCGGATGCGCCTTCTCGATTTCGTCAAACAGCAACACCGAATACGGCTTGCGACGCGCCGCTTCGGTCAGCTGGCCGCCCTGTTCAAAGCCGATATATCCGGGCGGCGCGCCGACAAGTCGCGAGACAGCATGCTTTTCCATGTATTCGCTCATATCGATGCGCACCATATTTTCTTCACTATCAAAAAGACTGGCTGCAAGGGTGCGCGCCAGTTCCGTCTTGCCGACACCGGTGGGGCCGAGAAACAGAAATGATCCGATCGGTCGTTTCGGGTCCTTGATGCCGGCCCGCGCTCTGAGAACAGCATCGGCCACCGCGCTAACCGCCTCATCCTGGCCGACAACACGTTCATGCAGAACCGAATCCAGGCGCAGAAGCTTTTCACGCTCGCCTTCCATCAGGCGAGTGACGGGAATGTGGGTCCAACGGGCAACAACGCTGGCGATTTCCTCTTCGGTCACTTCTTCCTGAAGCAGGGATGATGCATCCGATGTAGCCGCAGCCTTCTCGATCCCGGCCAGTTCCTTCTCGAGTTTCGGAAGCGTGCCGTGCCGCAATTCAGCAACCTTGTCCAGGTTGTAGTCCCGCTCGGCTGCCTCGATGTCAAGCCGTACCTGTTCAATCTGCTCGCGCAGCGCCTGCACCCTGCCAATGGATTTCTTTTCCTTTTCCCACTGTGCTTGCATGGCATCGCGCTCGGCCTTCAGGTCGGCCAGTTCCTTTTTCAGCGCCTTCAGCCGTTCCTTGCTGGCCTTGTCCTTTTCCTTTTTCAACGCCGTCTCTTCAATTTCTAAACGCATCGTGCGGCGCGTAATCTCGTCGAGCTCGGCAGGCAGCGAGTCAATCTCAGTGCGGATCGAAGCACAGGCCTCATCTACCAGATCAATGGCCTTGTCCGGCAGGAAACGGTCGGAAATATAACGATCGGACAGCGTTGCTGCTGCTACCAGAGCTGCGTCCTGAATGCGTACGCCGTGATGGAGTTCGAAGCGCTCTTTTAACCCACGCAGGATGGAAATTGTATCCTCGACATCCGGCGCATCCACCATCACCGGCTGGAAGCGCCGCTCAAGCGCCGCGTCTTTCTCGATATGCTGGCGATATTCATCCAGTGTCGTTGCACCGACACAGTGCAGCTCACCCCGGGCCAGCATTGGCTTGAGCATATTGCCGGCATCGGTCGAGCCCTCCGTTTTTCCGGCGCCAACAATTGTATGCAATTCATCAATAAACAGAATCACGCGGCCTTCGGATTCCTTGATTTCTTTCAGTACCGCCTTCAGCCGTTCTTCGAACTCACCACGATACTTGGCGCCGGCCATCAGTGCGGTCATATCCAGCGCGAAAATCGTGCGATGCTTCAGCCCCTCAGGCACATCACCAGACAGGATGCGTTGTGCCAAACCCTCGGCAATGGCGGTCTTGCCCACCCCGGGCTCACCGATCAGCACTGGGTTATTCTTGGTCTTGCGGGACAGAATGCGGATAATACTGCGAATTTCACCGTCCCGGCCGATGACCGGATCGAGCTTGCCGGCACGTGCCATCTCGACAAGGTCTGTGCCGTATTTCTGCAGGGCTTCGTAGGCAGCCTCCGGAGAATCAGTTGTAACGCGTTGATGGCCGCGAACCGATTCCAGCGCGTTCAGGAAACGTTCGCGGGTCACGCCCAGTTCGCTGAGAATTTTGCCCGCATCGGTGCTTTCCTTCTCTTCGATAAAGGCCAGCAGCAGATGCTCGACAGATATGTATTCGTCCTGCATGCCGGTGGCCTCATCCGCAGCCTTCACCATTAAACCGTTCAACCGCTGCGTGATATAGACCTTGCCCACTTCAGATGTACCGCCAGTCACTTTTGGTCGTTTGGATAATGACTGCTGTACACGCGCCTTCATCGTATCCAGCGAAACATCCATGCGCTCAATCAGACGCGGTGCAAGACCTTCTTCCTGTGCCAGCAACTCAGCCAGCAGATGTTCGCCATCCACTTCCTGATGGGAAAGGCGCATGGCAAGGCTCTGCGCCGATGCCAGCGCCTCGCGTACCTTCTGTGTCATCTGGTTCATATCCATTTCAAACTGGCTCCATATTCATGGCTTCACCTGGATATATGGGGGCGCCGGCATGAGATTGCAAGGCCCGCCATGTGGCAGATTTCTGAGTCAGGTGGCTTCGGAGGGCAGCAGCATGTCGATCTTTCCAAGCAGCTCCTCATAGGTGAACGGCTTGCGAACAAACCCGGACAGACCGAAATACGCCAGCTTGTTTCTGGCATCGGCCTCGACATATCCGCTACTGAGAATAATAGGAAGATCGTTCCGGATTTCGCGCATAGCATGAAAGGCCTGTTCCCCGTCCATGCGTGGCATACTCAAATCCAGCAAAACCAGTGAAATTTTTTCGGCATGTTGGCGCAGGGTTTCAACACCATGCAGGCCGTCATTTGCAGTGATCACCTCAAGGCCTGCCCGTCTGAGCATCTGTCCCGCCACATCCCGTACCGGCTTTTCATCATCCACGACCAGCACCGTGCCCTGAAATGAGTCTCTCACCGGAAACTGCGCAGTTCCGTCAACGGCGCATGCCTCGAGTTTGCCCACCGGCAGATAAACAACAAAACGCGTACCCTTGCCCGGCTCGCTTTCCAGCAGCACATTGCCGTGATGGCTGCGCACAATGCCCAACATGGCTGCAAGCCCCAGTCCGGTGCCGGCAGGTTTGGTGGTAAAAAAAGGATCAAAAATACGGCGCTGTGTTGCCGCATCCATACCGCAGCCGGAATCGGATATCTCCACAGACACATATTCTCCCGCTGCCAGATTGCCGTGCAGCAACATGCCCGACAATTCCCGCTGACTGAGCTGTACAACGCCGGTGCGCAGATGAATCGTGCCCGATCCTTCTTCCAGGGCATCGGATGCATTGGTGATCAGGTTCATGACGATTTGACTGATCTGGTTGCGATCGCCATGTACTGTGGGCAGATCATCGCTGAATTCACATTCCAGCATCGCACCCTTGCTGATGACGGTTTTCAACAGCGATTCGGTCTCACGAACGAGATGATTCATGTTCACTTCCGCCATCTCGAATTTGCCCTTGCCGGCATAGGCAAGCATCTGGCCGACAAGCCCTGATCCACGCTTCGCTGACTTGGTGATTTGATGCAGGGGCTCACGCAGTTCACTTTGCGGCGGAATATCCAGCAACATCAGCTCCGCATTGCCCAGTACACCAACGAGGAGATTATTGAAATCATGTGCAATACCGCCTGCCAGCAGGCCGATACTTTCCATTTTCTGGACCTGTTGAAGCTGTTCGGCCAGATGCTGGCGTTCTGCCTCTGCCTGTTTCTTTTCAGTGATATCGCGAACAACGCCTTCGACACCAGTGATCACGCCGTTGTCATCATAGCAATACTGGGAACTGGCAGAGACCCAGAGCGGTGTCCCGTCCCGGCGCTTAAGTTGAGTTTCAAAATTTGTAATGCATCCGCCACTTTCCGCCAGCGCCTGAAGAAACTTGGTTCGGCCATCATCTTCCAGATACAGTGATGCCAGCTCTCTGCCAATGAGCTCTTCACGAGTATATCCCAGCAGCTTTTCTGCCGAAACAGAGGCCCAGGTGATCAATCCTTCACTGTTGGCCCGGTAATAGGTGTCCTGCATATTATCCAGAATGGACTTGAATTCCTGGTATGCCCCATCCAACTCCGCCGTCCGGGAGCGCACGCTGCGCCGCAATTGCAGAATATAGACTGTAAATATCAGAAATAGCAGCAGAACCGATCCGGCGATCAATTCCAGTTGGTGCTCACCCGCATAGTCCATCAACCCGGGTTTCGGCTGATACAGGAAGCCCTGCCAGTCGATATCTGCATCCAGCAGTCCTTGCTGCTGAAAGGTAGTGGCCACTTCCTGCCAGCGTTTGGGGTTGGAAAAACCCACTGGCACAACATCAGGCAGCATCAAATCGTGGATGGCCTTGGCCTCGAACAGCAGATGAGATCGCGACTTGTGCTGCGTGTCGTACTTGCGCTTGATGAGCTCAATGATTTCTTCCATATGCTCAAGTGCATATTCCCATCCCTTCAGGGTAGCGCGACGGAACGCAGCGGTCCGCTCGGGATGATTGTTCACCTCACTCCCGGTGGTGACCAGCGTATCGCCGTAAAAATCAATGCCGTAATCCATCGGGCGGAATGTCCGGAAGGGAATGCCATGCTGTTCGAGCCTGAAACCCTCATTGGTGCTATAGCCCGGAAATGCATCGGTACGGTCTTCGATGAGGTCATCAATGCTACCAATTAGCTGCCGATTGAAGTCTTGGGAATGAATCCCGAAGTGCTGTAGGACGGCCAATACTTCAATGGTCAGAAAACCTTTTTGCAGCATAACGCGCCGGCCACGCAGATCAGCCGGCGTATGGATGTCGGCCCGGGTGTAAATCACCTGTGGCGAATGCTGAAAAATGCTGGCCAGAATAACAATGGGCTTGCCCTCGGCACGGTAAAGAACCGCCCCGGCATCGGCCACAGCATAATCAACCTGTCCGGCAAGTAATTTATCAACCGGCGGGTGCTCCGGTCCCCCCTCAATCAGACGGACATTAAGTCCTTCGTCCGCATAAAACCCCTTTTCAAGCGCGGCATAATAACCTGCAAACTGAAACTGATGTTTCCACTTGAGTTGTAGGGAAACCGGCTCCAGATTGCTGGTGTTCGCAGCCAGGACAGACCCTTGCCAGATTATAGCGGAGGCAAAGAAAAACAGCCCATACAGGCTGTATCTGAGCACCTTTTCTCTCATGGGCGCACTCTGGCTTCTGTAGCCCTCACGCACAAGTTGAGTCTTTTGGTCAGGGTCAGGGAAGCTCGACAACGATGACCGAGACCTTAGCCCTGCCGGCAGGATTGGAATTGGCAATTTCGACGATCAGATCATACGCCCCCTGGCGATTCGGAAAGGGGAACTGAAACTCATGATCGCGCAGATGAAAACTGCGCGTCCGCTTGATTAGTGTTTCCTCGTCCTCATGCACGCGAAACACGCTGAAGGTCAGCGGCCCGATCGAATCGGAGACCAGCGTGATTTCATAATTACCGGGCCGGTTTGGCAAATCAAATAACTCACGCATGTTCTGATAGGCGGATACATTGACATCGCGGAAGTACAGATACTCCTTGTCTTCCGCCAGAGCGGACAACGGCAGGCTGCACAGAGCGAGGACCAACCATAACCGTTTCATGCTTCCTCCTGCCCCTGCACATCGTATTTGTCGCATAGATAGCGCATCTTGTCCTTCGCACGCTCGCCGAATCCAAGCCAGCGGCCGGCCCGGGCCTTGACGTTCCCGTTGCGCTCCAGCGCAACCAGCAGCAATTGCTTTTCAAATTCCGTAACGGCCTTTTCAGCATGAATACCCGAATCGGGAAGGCTGTCAAGCCATGCCTGAAGATAATCCCCTGCTTCCTTATCCGTACGCGGACCGGCCAAGGAAGGTAATGACTCAATCGTATCGCCTTCGGCCAGTACCACGGCACGCTCGATCACGTTCTCCAGCTCACGAACATTGCCGGGCCAGCTGTAGCGATGCATCTGTTCATTCACCGCTGTCGAGAAACTCCCGATCTGCTTCCCGCACAATGCACTCTTCTGCAATAGAAACCGCTCCGCCAGCTGCAGAATATCTTCCATATGGTCACGCAACGGAGGCACTTCGATTTCGACGACATGAATGCGGTAATACAGATCGTCACGAAACGCCCCATCAGCAACAAGCGCTTCCAGATCGGATCGGGTTGAACAAATCAGCCTGACATCACAGCGGATGACAGAGTCGCCGCCAAGGCGTGAAAACTCACCGTTCTCCAGAACGCGAAGCAGCTTGCCCTGTACCGACAAGGGAAGCTCCGCCACCTCATCGAAGAACAGTGTTCCGCCCGAGGCGCGCTCAAACCAACCCAGTTTCCGTTTGCCTGCTCCGGCAAAGGCACCTTTTTCATGGCCGAATAGCTCCGACTCCAGGTGCTCGGCCGTCATGGCCGCACAGTTGATGGCGATGAACGGCTCATCGGCACGCGGGCTCTGGGCATGCAGACTGCGCGCCACAAGCTCCTTACCGGTACCGGTTTCACCCCTGATCAGCACCGTTGATGGCGCCGGCGCGACCTGTGTAACCAGATTGCGCAAGTCTTCCATCTGCGCCGAATCTCCGAAAATCTCGGTTCCCACACGGACATCGAGCATGCGCTTGAGTTCCTGCTCCCGCACCTTCTGCCAGCGCGACTCCATGGCGCGGTTGATCGTATCGCGCACCTCGTCCGGATCGAATGGCTTGCCGAAAAAATCAATCGCACCGGATTTGCGGGCGCGTACAGCCAGGGCATGCTCATCATGGCCTGTCACTACCACGACCGAAATATCCGGATTATCCTTACCAAGATTTTCAAGATATTGCATCCCAATCTCAGGATTGTCGGGCTCGGGAGGCAAGGCAAGGTCCAGTACCATCAGATCGACGCGGTGGCCCGACAGTATCTCTTCCGCCGCTTTTACATCGCCTGCTTCCAGAATCTGATATTGATCCTTGAGCAATAATTTAAGATTCAGGCGATTGATTTCATTATCGTCCACAACCAGCACGACACGCTGCATCACCATGCTCAGGCCTCCGATTCCGCTTTCTGTGTGGCCTTAGCCTGCCACAGTGGAAGCCTGATATAGAAGGTGCAACCTTTCCCCTCGCCATCGCTGATTGCGGCAATGGCCCCTCCGTGCGCATCAACAATGCGTTTGCTCAGGTAAAGCCCGATCCCCAGTCCGCTGACCTTGTTGGTTGCAAACAGATTGAACAGCCGGTGTTTCAGAAAAGAGGCCGAGATGCCACTTCCTGTATCGCGCACCCGAATCTGCGCCTGGACCTTACCAGACTTTGTTTTAACCTCTTCGGCATCAATGTACAGGTCCCCTTTGCCCTGCATGGCCTGTATCGCATTGTCATACAGGTTTTCCAGTACGCCCTGCAGCATCTCGGCATCACCGCTAACCATTGAAATCGGCTTGATATCCCGGTGGACTTTGATGCCCTCCGGCCACAACCGATCCTTCACACTGCTATGCAATAGCGCCACGAGATCGAGCGGTGCCAGCGAGGGGTTCAGCGGCGCCCTTGGGTCAGCCAACCGCTGCATCAACGTCTGCATGCGCCCGACAACCTTGCGGATCGCATCTACCAGCCGGTTTGCGTCTTCAGCCTCCAGCTTTCCGGAACCAATATGGTGCGCCAGAAACGACAGGTCATGCAGACGGTTTTTCAGATCGTGCGAATGCAACTGCCGGGTTACCCGCGTCAGCGAATCCAGCCGTGCCGCCTCGATCTGCTGATGCGACAGCCGGGCATGCTCCAGGCTCATTGCAGCAAAACGCGCCAGACTGCCGAGCGTTTCCATTTCATCATCATCGGCCGGCCAACCATCGTTGCGCGGGCCCAGATAAAGATAGGCCTTGCCGGTATGACGCGGCAGGGAAAGACAGAGTTCGTAATCGGAATGCACATTCCTCAATGCTGGATGGTCTTCCAGTTCCGGCGCGCTTGCCGATGCGGGATAAACATACACCTTGCCTCCGCCAATGCGGCGCTCATCCAGGGCGGCTGCCTTGCGGTGGCTGACCTTGCAAATGCGTTCGAGCACGGCATGTTCAATATTCTGTGCCGGCAAATCGGCAAGATCTCCCGCTCCCAGCTGACGGATGGCGGCAAGCATATCCAGGTGTCTTCGGAAAAAGATACGGTCAATGCTACGCTGCATGGCATGCACCATCGGCGAGAAAAAAACCGCTGCTGCCAGTGCCGCCAGCACCATGGCCCAGATGGATACGGCATGCCCCGTCAGATAGAAAAAGGCCGATTCGGCCAGCATCAACGCAACAAAGAACATGCCCAGCGCCGCGCAGCTGGCCAGAAAATAGGCGAATGAATGCAGGAAGCGCCTGAATGAAAAAATCAGGCGATGGCCAAATGTCCTGCCGACGGCTTCAGGGATGTTCCGGCTCCAGCTGCTCTTTACTGGAGCTGAAGTCCCGCATGACCTGATGCAGCCGTTCACGACCAGCCGCATCCAGCACTGTCAGTGGCAGGCGCAGGCTATCTTCCATCCACCCCATCATGGCGCAGGCGGCCTTGACAGGAATCGGATTACTCTGCATGAACATCGCGGTATTCAATTCCATCAGGGCAGCATGCGCCGTGCGCGCAGTCACAATATCGCCTGCCCGCATGGCCTCGGTCAGCTGCTTCATTGTCCGTGGCGCAACATTGGAAACGACCGAGATCACACCCGAGCCGCCCAGCGCCATAAACGGCAGCACAGTAGCATCATCGCCCGAATAAAACTCGATGCGCCCGTCACAGGCAGCCATGGTTTGCGTCAGCTGCGCCATATCCGCCGTTGCATCCTTGATGGCGATAATATTGGCAATGCGGGACAGACGCCCGACCGTTTCCGGCAGCATGTTCGAATTTGTACGGCCCGGCACGTTGTACAGCACCTGCGGCAGGTGCACGGCCTCGGCCACGGCCCTGTAGTGCTGGTAGATGCCCTCCTGTGTCGGCTTGTTATAATACGGCGAAATCAGCAGCGCCGCATCGGCACCCAGATCCTTGGCGGCCTGCGTCAACTCAATGGACTCAGCCGTATTGTTACTGCCGGTTCCGGCAATCACCGGTACGCGGCCATTCACATGCTGGACAGAGATATCAATCAGATGCCTGTGCTCATCAAACGAAAGTGTGGCCGCCTCACCGGTTGTTCCGGCAGGTACCACACCATCCACGCCAGCCTCGATCTGCCGGTCCAGATGAGCGCGGAATGCATCTTCATCAATCTTTCCATTCTTAAATGGGGTGACCAGCGCGGTCATCGTGCCGTGAAACATCAGAACCTCCGTAGCAGCTAACTATAGCCTAATGATTGAGCGGCAAAAGAGGAGAAATCAGGCTGGCGTACAGTGGCCGGCATTTTGATGCCCAATCAGGTTTTTTTCGCTATCAGGTATCGAAGGGGAAAACCCAGTATTTTCGAATGATTGAATTCCGAGGCCCTGACTTCCATCAGCCTGGTGTGATATTCCATGATGCCGACCCAGGCATCAAAGAACCGCGGATGTGAGGCGTAAGCGCTTTCGATGTCCATATCCCTTAACTTGAACCTCTTGTTACTTCCGGGGTTTTTCGATTACGAACGCCAGAAACGGCCATAATGGAAACCCAATTTGTTTTTTGAACACCACCTTAGCTCCGGCCTGCTCCAGTGTGGCAAGGACGGACACCGATCGACACCCCATCGACAGGGAAGGAAACCTCCAGGCCAAGCCCTCGAATATGTCCGCCAACCACTTTACCCACGGGCTCTCCGGATCAGTGGAATGCGCGATGCCAATGCGCCCACCGGGTTTGACGACCCGGTACATTTCCATTGCAGCCCTGGCCGGATCATACAACGGGCACAGGCTGTAGGTGGAAAGCACCACATCGAAGGTGTTGTCATCAAAAGACAGCTGATGCATATCGCCGGCCTGGAACTCAACCTGCCCTGACAGGCCCTTCTGTTCTGCTTTCTTCCTGGCCATCGCCAGCATGCCGTCACTTAGATCGAACATTGTTACCATGCCATCCGGCCCGGCCTTTTCAGCCGCAAGCAGCCCGGTGGAACCGGTGCCTGCCCCGCAGTCCAGTACCTTGTCTCCAGCCTGAACCGCATATTTAACCACCATTTCGCGGCCAGCCTGGTCGGAGTGCACCGTGAAAAAGGCATGCTGCGCGTCATACCGTTTTGCGATGCGATTATAAACGGCCTTGAGTGTTTTCGTATCCAGTGCTTTCCGCATTTGACTGCCTCTGTTTCTATTCTAGAGGCTTTCAAGAGAGATGATGCGTTCCAGTTTCAGGCCTCGTAATCAACCACAGTGCGGGAAGTTGCTGCTTCTTTGACAAGTGGAACCACGGCCTGATGCTCGGGATGGGACTGGTAGGCATCCAGCGCTTCGCGGCTTTCCAATTCCGCGACCAGCACCAGATCAGCGGACTGTTC
>JBHHXG010000022.1:0-24148 GCA_046756985.1 Mariprofundaceae bacterium
ATTGTTTTGCGTTACCCCACACCGATTGCCATTTCGGACAAACTTCGCCGGGATTAAATTGCGTGTCATGAACCAACCTGGCCATTCATTATGGCTGAAACCTATTGCAAGGAGAGTTTCATGGAAAAGCTGTCATCCTTCTTCAAGTCCTTAAATCCGGATGCGATCTACCCTGAAATCGTTTCGCGTCTTCCGGATATTGCTGTTTCTCACATTGGGACGGCCGTGCTTGGCCTGACTGCCATTCTGGGACTTCTGGCTGTGCTAATGCCTATCATCATGTCGAGCAAGAAAATCGGTGGGGTATTGGGCATAATCCTGTGCCTGGCTACAGCTGGAATGTATCTCTCCAAGCCACATTTTGAACTGGCTGCAGAACAGCATATGACTGCCACGCAAGCTCATTCTTCAGCCATGCGCATACCCGAAAAAACCACGACTCCTGTTGCTCCCGTTACAAAGAAAGCGCGTAAAACAACCTCCGCGTCCACATCAACCGTAGCCCCTGAGGGGCTGAAGGTTTCCCGTTTCGGTAAAGGTTATGCAATAATCGTTGTTGCCGGGCAGGAACAGATGATGAGACCAGGTGATGACTGGATGGGGTATTCCATGGTTTCCGCTACACCAACAGTGGTTGTAATAAAGGACGGGAGAACGGTTTACCGGATTGTTAATTCTGGCAGGCAATAGCTACGTATTATTGAGCAAGCTGGTCAAATGAATTTCCGCTTGCGACAGTCACTGCAACCAGTCATTCGATTGGGCAATTTAGCCTCAATAATTACTACCACTTGTCCTTGCTGGCTCTGAGATGAGCAAAGACACGGACCGGGTCATTTTCCAGGCCATGCGCTTTTGCATAACCGGTACAAAAATCAGGACTCAGCGGGCGCAGGAAGGGGTTGGTGGCCAGTTCCTCGGCGATATCGGAGGGTACGGTTGGTTTCTGCTCCATGCGGGCCTGTGTGTCACGGTGAATACGCGCCTCAAGCGCCGCATTGTCCGCATCTACGCTGCGGGCGAAGCGCAGGTTGGGCAAGGTATATTCATGCGCGCAGTAAACCTTTGTATCGCCGGGCAGGGCGGCCAGTTTCCGCAGGCTCTGCCACATCTGTTCGGGTGTGCCCTCGAACAAACGGCCGCAGCCGCCGGCAAACAGCGTATCGCCGCAGAACAATGCATCCACAATCACAAAAGCAATGTGGCCGCGTGTGTGCCCCGGAACAAACAACACATCGACAGTAAGGGCGTCAATCTGGACGGGAGTGCCTTCACTTGCCTGTACATCCATGCCGGGGATGCGCGCAGCATCATAGGACGGGCCGATAATGTTGCACTTGTAGCGGGATTTAAGCTCAACGTTAGCACCGGTATGGTCCCAGTGATGATGCGTATTCAGAATATGTGTCAAATCCTTCCCGATACGTGAACAAGCCTCTTTTACAGTTGATGCTTTAGCGGGATCGACAGCGGCAAGGATATTCGAATTGTGCGCTTCAATCAGATAGATATAGTTATCGCTCAAGGCCGCGAGCTGATGCACATTGAAGCCGGGATGCTCATACGTCCACATATGCTGAAGTTTAGCCCAAGGGAGATAGATGTCACACGGTTCTGAAAAAGCAGTTGTGACAGCCGTAACCGCCAATGCCACGGTTACCATTGCCAAATTTATCGGCTTTGCCTTTTCAGGCTCCAGCGCGCTTCTGGCCGAAGCCGTCCATTCATTAGCAGATACAGCCAATCAGGGACTGCTCTATGTGGGCTTGCGCCGCTCGGAAAAGCAGGCGGATCGGCGTCATCACTTCGGCTATGGTCAGGAGCGTTACTTCTGGAATTTAATCTCCGCCGTGACGATTTTCTTCATTGGTTGCATCTATACGATTATGCATGCCATCGACCAACTCCGGCACGGACATGTACCCGAAATCAGCTGGCTGGCATTTGGCATTATCGGCCTGGCCTTTGTGATCGAGGGATATTCCTTTGTTGTGGCCCTGACTGAGTTCAATCGCCAGCGCAAAGAGGCTGGCAAGAGCTTTTTCGAATATTTCTCCGATACGCGCGATCCGACAACGCTGGCTGTGCTGATCGAGGATACTGTTGCCGTCTTCGGCCTGTTGCTGGCACTTGCTGGCATGGGCCTGGCAGCACTGACCGGCTCAGCGATATTTGACGCCATTGCGGCGATTCTGATCGGCCTGTTGATGGGGGCACTGGCCTTTTTCCTGGCCAAAGTGAACCGGAAATATCTGTTGAACATCTCAGATCAGCGGCTGGATCAGGTGGCAGAGGAAATCTGGCAGGGTGATGAGCGAATCCAGGCTGTGCATCGCGTCAACAGCATTGTACTTTCTCCTGATGAATCTGTATTGATGGCCGAGGTTGAACTGCGTGAGGAAACGATGTTTGCAAAGATGAGTGAGGCGGAAATCCAGCAGGCCATTCATTTCATGAACCGCCTGCATGACATCAGACGGTCTCTGGAAGGCGAGGTGCGGCAATCCATTCCGCACGCCAGGGATATTTTTATCGAGCTGGCGGAGCTTAAAGATCAGAAAACCCCTGATTGATGTAGGGTGGCAATAGCAGGCTGCTTTGCTACCATAGCAGGCATCCCGTTTACCATTTATATAACCAAAGGAGATAACCATGAGCGTACTGGTTGGAAAACAAGCCCCGGATTTTACTGCAGCAGCCGTTATGGCAGATGGCTCAATTAATGAAAGTTTCAGTATGGACGATTACAAGGGAAAGTATGTTGTGCTCTTTTTCTATCCGCTGGATTTCACATTTGTCTGTCCGACGGAGTTGATTGCCTTTCATCACCGCATCAAGGAGTTCGAATCCCGTGATGTGCAGGTGATTGGCTGTTCCATCGATTCACAGTTTACGCATCTGGCCTGGCGCAACACACCGGTGGACCAGGGCGGGATCGGTGAAGTTGCCTATCCTCTGGTGGCCGATGTGAAGCATGAGATTTGCCAGGCCTATGATGTGGAATTTGCCGATGCCGGTGTTGCATTCCGCGGCTCTTTCCTGATTGACAAGGATGGCGTGGTGCAGCATCAGGTGGTGAATCATCTGCCGCTGGGCCGCAATATCGATGAGATGCTGCGCATGATTGATGCCGTGCAGTATACCGAGGTGCATGGCGAAGTCTGCCCGGCAGGCTGGAACAAGGGCGATAAAGCCATGACGCCGGATGCCGATGGCGTTGCCTCATATCTGGGGTCCGAGTCCGACAAGCTGTAGGCAGCTTGCTCTGTCAGCATGAAAAACGGCCCGGTGCGCTAGTTCACGCTGGGCCGTTTCTGTATCTGAATATATGTTTTCTTCTGAATTAGTCTATGGGCAGCTTCATTTCGTAGCTGCGCTCACAATACTGGCAGGAGAGAGTGACCTTGCCATGCTCATCCGCAAGTTCGTGGATATCATCTTCCGGTATCTGCTTTAGTGCTGCAGCCATCACCTCTTCGCTGCAGCCACAATAGTAGGTATAATCATCGTGGCCGACGATCTTGCAACCAAGTGCGTCAAAAGCCTGCAAAATATCCTTTAGAGAAAAGCTCTCAAGCGTTTTATCACCGATGCCGGCCATTGCCTGCACGGCTTTGAACCAGTGCTCTTCATCGCAGCCGGGCATAGCTTCGATCATCAGCCCGACATTGCCATGCAGGATGACATCAGCCTGTATCTGAACGGATTGATTCAGATAATGGACGATATGATCGGCAAGGAAGTCCGAATCGTGTTCAATCGTTGAGACATAGGGCTGCCCGATACCCATATCGCGCACGGTGGATAAGCGGACGGGCCGGCCCAGCCATGCAGCCATACCCACATCGTCCATGCGCATGGAAATATGCGATTCTTCCCAGTTAATATAGCCGCGCACCGCTCGTTGCCGTGTCTCGGCGAGCATACGCCTGACTGGCACATGAGTCTGGGATTCATGCGCGTCGAGTTGCAGCACCTGCCGTAGCCCTCCCTTGCTGATGCTGAGCAGCAGAATGGAGGCAATCAGTGTTTTACCAAACAGCTCAGCAGGCACACCATGCAGGCCATGGATTCGTGCCGCTTCGGAAATGATGTGTGAACCACGGATGATAGTGCCGCGCGCGTGAGCATCCGGCAGCAGAAAACGGATCAACCGGTCTGTTTTTTCAGCCACTTATGAACCATATTAATTGTTTTAAAACAAATACATGCACCAGATACTTCAAGTTCTTCATCAGAGAAACTGTTGCTGATGCCGATTGCTGGTATGCCAGCGCGGACAGCTGCCTTCATATCGGCTGTGCCGTCACCGATCATGACCGCCTGCGCCGGCTCGATGGTCAGTGCTTCACAGGCCAGAAGCATGGTATGCGGATCGGGTTTCTGGCGTCGGTCGTCACACAGGCCGATAACAGCCTGAATCTTTTGGCTCCATCCCAGATGCGCCAGCTGTTTTTCCGCACGTTGCTGCGATTTGCTGGTGACAATGCCGGTACCAAGGTGCTGTTCATTCAACCAATCCAGCATGTCTGCCGCGCCGTCAATGGGTTCAATATCAAACAGGCGTTCGTCATGAAATTCGAGAAAGCGTCTGGCGGCAGCCTCCTTGTGCTCGCCGAACAGGGAAATCATACTGCATTCGCCGCGTCCGGTATGGCGGATTACGGCTTCTTCAGTCATCGTTTCCAGGCCGAATTCCTGCAGTGTCCGGTTCAGGGCATAGATAATCGGGCCAAAGGCATTCACCAGCGTGCCATCCATATCCAGTAGCACAGCTTTGATACTGCCAGTCGTGCTCATGCTTTCAGCTTATCCAGTTCCTGCAGAATCAGTTCACGCAGCTGGAGACTGACTGCTCCGGGCTCGCCGTTACCGATAGCCTTATGGTTCATGAAACAGAGGGGCAAGATAGTGTTGGTTGTGCTGCTCATCATGCATTCAGTCAAATTTGCTTCGGACATCTGCCATGGACGCTCTTCCACCTTAAGGCCATGATTTTTGGCGACGCGGATCGCCATATCTCGCGTGATACCGCCCAGTATCTGGTGATCGATCGGGTGTGTGACAAGCACGCCATCAATAACTGCAAAAATGTTGGTCGAGCACCCTTCCAGCACATGGCCCTCTGCATCGAGCCAGAAGGCCTCGTCTGCACCTTCCCGTTTTGCTTCCTGCTTGCCGATAACACTGGCCAGCAGGGCAATGGATTTAATATCACAGCGCTTCCATCGGAGATCATCAAGCGTAATGCCGCGAAATCCGCTGGTGATTTTCTCATCGGAAGGGCGGGGGAGCTCACGGGCAGTAATAATCAGGCTGGGCTCTACATCATCGGCAATGGCGTGTGACCTTGGCGCTTTACCGCGTGTAATCTGGATATACAGCATGGCGTCACTGAGCGTATTGCGCCCATAGGTTTCGCGTACCAGTGCCTCCAGTTCGGAAAGAGGACAGGGAAGAGGTAGTTCGATGGCATCGCAGGAGCGTTGCAGCCTCTCCAGATGGGGGCCCAGATCCAGAAAACGGCCGCCAAGGCAGGCAACGACCTCATAAACGCCATCAGCAAACTGAAAACCGCGATCCTCAATATGCACAACTGCATTTTCAAGCGGCAGAAATTCGCCGTTCACATAGGCGGTCAGGCTCATGAAAGCGGTTTACTTTGCGGCGTCGGTGGCTTCGGCCGAGCTGTTTCGCCACCACAGGCGTACACCATCCCACTGCCGCCCCAGCCAGGAAGCCTGTTCGACGGTACGGTTTGCCCCCACTGACACCGTTGCCAGCACTTCGCCGGGCTCAGAGCCTTTGCCGGCGACCACGGCCTCAATGGTACCGATTTTCTGCCCCTTGCTGATCGGGGCTTTTAGCGGTGCATCATAACGCAGACGAAAAGCGATTTTGGATTCCAGACCCTTGGGGACAGTGACCCACATCGCTTGGCTTGGGCGAACCCAGACCATGTTCTCTACACCCTCGAACACCTCGACTTGCCGGCGGATATCGCGTTCGGCCGGGCGGATGGAGACAAAATTGCGGAACCCGTAGTTCAGCAGGATGCGTGTCTGGCGCTCGCGCTCGCGCTCGGAGTCGGCACCGAACACAGCGGTCACAAAGCGTGTACTGTCCTTTTCCGCCGAACCAACGAGACAGAATCCTGCTTCTTCGGTATGGCCTGTCTTGATGCCATCAACGCGCGGATCAGACCACAGCAGGCGGTTACGATTTGGCTGAGTAATGTTGTTGTAGGTATAGCTGCGCTCTGCAAAAAGCTTGTATTGCTTTGGAAACTCGCGCCAAAGTGCTGCTCCAAGACGGGCCATGTCCATGGCGGAACTGTAATGACCTGCTTCGGGGAAACCTGTCGCATTCATAAACTGGCTGTGTGTCATACCCAGTTCCCGGGCCTTCTGGTTCATGCGCTCGGCAAAGACTTCTTCTGAGGCAGAGATATGTTCAGCCAGAGCAACACAGGCGTCATTGCCGGAAAGTGTGGCGATGCCGTGCAGTATTTCATCAACAGTTGGCTGCATGCGCGGTTCGATAAACATACGGCTACCGCCGATTTTCCATGCTTTGGTGCTGACACTGACTTTTTCGTCCAGACTCAGCCGACCCAGCTTCAGATCCTCAAAGGCAATGTAGAGAGTCATCATTTTGGTCAGACTGGCGGGTGGAAGTTCAAGATCACTGTCATGACTGGTAATAATCTGGCCTGACTTGGCATCAAGCATGACCCATGATTTGGCCTGAATCTTGGGTGCCGGTGGCCAGGTGACAGCCATGGCCGGTAAAGACACCATGAAACAAAACAGAACAATTGCAACCATGTTGCGCATTACCATTTCCAGTCCTCCTCGGAATCAGCTTGCCAGCTGTGATCCTTATCCAGCGCCGGAGCCTGCACGCAAAGCCGATATGCATGCAACATAAGTCTGCTGTGCGGCTTACCAACATAGTGATAATCGCCAAAGACCGGGCATCCTAATGAAGAAAGATGGACGTGCAATTGATGTGTTCGACCTCGTGAACAATGGGGCGGTAATCCGTAAAAATCAGCCATCAATGACGCCCAAGCAGCTCGAGCACCTCATCCGATGTTGTGCATACATGGATAAGATCAAAGGTATGATCTACGGACATTTCAAGCTTCTTGTGCAGGAGGTGCAGCACATCTGCCCATACATGACCATAGGCAATGCATGGCCTGGGCTCGAGCACGTGAATCGCCAGCAGATCCCATGTCATGGCCAGTTCGGCAAGCGTCCCAAGGCCGCCTGACAGCACGAGATAGGCATCTGCTTCCTCGATCATGGTACGCATGCGATCGAAGAAATCCTTTGCACGTATTTCTTCACTCAATGTGTTGCCAGGCGGTGTCGGGAAGCGCTCCAGCGTAATACCGCGCACATGGCCACCCCCTGCCGTAATGCCTTGCGAGAAGGCCGCCATCATGCCCTGATGGCCCCCGGTGATGCCGTCCCAGCCAGCTTCACCCAGCAGTCGGGATAGATGCTGCACATCATGAAAGCGGGGGTCTTCTTTTGCAGTACGTGACGATCCGAATGCGGCGATACGATGGCGTTTCATGACATCCGGCGTGTTATTCAATGACGACGATGGCATTGTCGTAGCCATTATTGCGAAGTGAAATCACGACCTGTTCGATTTGTTTCACATTGTCAAAGGGGCCGATGCGTACACGATAAAGTACAGGCATCAGGTCGCTGATATGGTAAATACGGATATCAGGATAATCCTGCAACAGCACATTCTTAAGTCGCTTTGCATTGTCCTGCGAGGAGAAGGCCCCAAGCTGGACATACATAACCCCTGCAGGCGCAGGGCTTGCTGCCGCGGGTTTAGGGGGCGCAACAGGCGCAGCCGCAGGAATTGTATGTTGTACAATGGTCTGTGCCGGCCTACTGGCCAAAGCCTGAACCCGAACCCGTGCCGTGCCCTTATCAACATAGCCAAGGCTGCGCGCAGCAGCATACGACAAATCAATCAGGCGATTTTTTACAAACGGGCCGCGGTCGTTGACACGCACAATGACCGAACGTCCGTTTTCCAGATTGGTTACGCGCATCAATGTTGGTAAGGGCAGTGTTTTGTGAGCTGCCGAGAGTGCGTGCATATCATAGCGCTCGCCATTGGCTGTTTTCTTGCCATGGAAATCACGCCCATACCATGAGGCAATGCCGGTTCTGTCATATGCAGATGCACTTGATAACGGGTAATACCAACGGCCCGCCACCTGGTAAGGCTTGCCGGTCTTGTAGTGGCCGCCGCTACCCGTTGGCAGCTTGCCGGCCTTGCCAGACGCCATCTTGGACGATGGTGGGTTGAGTGGAACAGAAACATGCACATTCGGTAGTGGGGAATAGCTGACCCGCGCTTGTGCGCAGGCTGTGATGACAAAGCAGGCTACAGCTATGACGACGAAACGCATATCTTGCATCCGAGTCCGGCGGCCAGTTCGCTGACAGCCATGGCATAATTATGAGACCGGTTGTAACGCATGATCACGCGGAAATTATAATGGACGAGGGCGGTACGCTTGCCTTTTTCGGTCTCCATCTCTACCAGTGAGATGCGATCATCATCCCGCCAGATATGTGGCAGGCCGGTGTTTCTTACGCTACCGAGTTTGGTCCAAAGTTCGGTGCTTTTTTTGTTCAGCATGACCAGTTTACTGTGATGGGGTTTCTTCGGCAGCCAATGGGCGACTGGTCGCGATCCATCCCATTTGAAGCGGCTGAAATAATTGGCCACGCTGAAAATAGCATCGTCCGGAGAATTCCACAGATCACGCCGGCCATCGCCATTGCCATCAACAGCGTAGCTGTGAAAAGAGGAGGGCATGAACTGAGGAATACCGAATGCACCAGCCATGGAGCCTGTCGGCCTGGCCGGGTCGATTTGTTCCTGCTGACACATTTCCAGAAAGTATCCCAGTTCCTTCTGGAAGAAGGTGGCACGTCTCGGATAACCTGCGGACAGGGTATAAAGCGCATCCAGCAAACGGTCCCTGCCTGTTCGTTGTCCATACAGCGTTTCCACGCCAATGATGGCGGCAATAATCTCCGGCTGTACGCCATATTTCTTATACGCCTTGGCAAAGACACCCCTGTGCTTTTTCAGATACTCGGAGCCAAGCTGAATTCGCTGCTTGTTGACAAAGCTTTTGCGGTAAACACGGTAAGGCTGCGCTTCATAGGGGCGCTCCATACGCGAAATAATTTCGGGCTGGAATTGCGCCGTGTGCAGACTCTTCCGGATGTATGCGGCATCCAGTTTGAATTCAGCTGCCAGTTTGAGGGCCAGGATGTTTTTGTTAACCAAGGGGCGCACTTCGGATGCATGTCCGAATGTTGTGAAGAGTAAGGCAAGGATTGCTGTTATTATCATGGCGGGGCGTTCCATGGCGGCGGATGCTAGCGATTATGCAAATGAATCAACAGCGCAAAATCAGGGCGTATTTTACACCTCAAGCAGCCTGAAAAAAATGTAAATGACGAATAGAAATAAGCTGTGCCTAGAAGATAAATTCCCGCTTTTCAGGCAGTCCTTCCATATCCTGTAATAATGTTTCGAAAATGGCTGTTTTCTGCCAGGTTTTACTAATCCGTTTCATATGCACCAGTGACAATACGGGATTCTGGCCGATAAAGGCAATCATTTGCCCCTGCTTTGCCAGCAGACCCTGAATGTGATCGGGTATCTCTTTTAATGCTGCGCCCAGCACAATGACATCAAATGCCTTTTTCATTTCAGGCAGTGTCAGCAAATCATCGGCCTGCATGGCATTCACATGCACAACCCCAGCGTTGGTGACACCGTGCGCTTCGAGATTTTGTACCGCCAGATCAGCAAGCTGCTTGTGAATTTCGCAGCTGACCACTTCATGCGTGCGCATGGCCAACAGCATGGTCAGATAACCGGTGCCGGTGCCAATCTCCAGTACGCGCTCATCGCCGCTCAACTGAAGATTCTGCAAGATACCGGCCTCTTGCAATGGGCTCAGCATTTCCTGATCGCAGGGAAGGGGAACACGCCCTTCCATATAAGCCAGGCTGCGCACTTCTTCAGGCACATATTCCTCGCGTGGCATGGTTTCCAGCATATCCAGCAAGTCAGGGTTCAGTACCTTGCAGCAGCGTATCTGATATTCAACCATATTATGGCGCGCAGTCTGAAAATCGGTATTCATGATATCCCCTTCCCGGTTACTTCGTCTGGCTAGCTAAAGATTGCTACAGAGTATTGCGGATGACAAGTAAGCATTCGCCTGAGCGCGCACTGTCATCAGAAGCCGGGGTCTGTCATAACAGGCAGTCTGGAGGACCCAGCATTTTAAGCTCCTTGATAATCTGCAACTGACGCTGTGCGGCCGCTGATTGCAGGACTTGCGTGTTTTTGTGGTCAAGCATCAGTTTCAGTCCAAGCCTGGTATTAGAGCCTTCCCGGATTTTCCAGCATATGCGGCCCTTTACATGCACTGATCTTTGTTCCAGGCGGAAATCACATATCAGAATATCATCTACATCCCCAGGCAAGCGATCATGATGCGAAAGACCAAGCCCTGTAGCGGAAAAGTCTCTCAGGCATGCATCCCATTTTGGCCCATGCTCACGATTCAAGGTAAGAGAAATGGGCTCTTTGCACTGTACCCTGATATGCAGCCGTTTATTTTTGGCAATTTGCATGATACCGGCTTCATGCCAGCGCACCACATTCCCGCTTGCTCCCTCGGCATACATGCGCAGACACTGTTCCGAATGTGGCAGGCGGACATGGGCATAGCGGCGGTGCTCACCAGCAGTGAGAACGCTGTCAAGCTCGTCTGTCCGGGTGACACTTATGACATTATCACGAATGCTGCGTAAGGGAACGCGGGCGAGAATGGGCAGCTCGTTATAGAAGTTGTAAAATTCAACTTCGCCTTCCTGCTGCCAGGTAAGATATGTCTCATTCAGCATCTGTTCTTTGGAAGCTTCTTGCAGACGGGATTGCAATCGCCTGAATTTGTCACGCCAATTTGCCTCTACCACCTTTAACAGAGAAGCCTGGGCGCGGTCAAGGTGAAGGAAAATCTTCAGGAATTCTTTATGACGTCGCGGTTCTGGCAGGGAAAGAATCTGATCTAAGGTGGGCTGCATCAATATCTCTTTTGCATGCAAAAGAGCTGCCTGCATACTACTGGGAGTACAGCCTTCCAACTGCATAGCGGCTAATATTTTCAGGCCAGTATCCCGAGGCGATGGTGATATCAGAAATTTAATCAGGCATTGTAAACTGCCACCGGAAGCCTTGGGCAGCATCGTAGTCAGGGCGCGCTTAAGTTCGTCTGCGTGAGTGCCTGATATGGCCATGTCTCCAGGTTTCATGATGGCTGCCTCCAGTAATTGTGTGGCTAATCTAACTTTCCAGATCAAGCTCCCTGATTTCATCCTGACTGAAAAACTTTTTGCCGCTAATCATGCTCGAAGCAAGGCCACGCGTTTCAACAAGGTCATGCAGAGCCAGCGCAGCCAGGTGGACCAGAATGAACAAGGCAATCAACAGAGCATCAATATCATGGATAAGTACCAGCCAAGCTGGCGGCCAGGTTTCCGGTGGAGCCTGAAAGTGGCCTTCATGGGCGTACGCTGGAGTAGTAGCATTACCTAGCAGATACATTGCAGTGCCGGAAAGCGCCTGTACAGATGCAAAGATAAAGAAACCCGTATAAGCCATGCCAGCCAGCGGATTGTGTGCGAGATAAAGTGGACAAGCGCCCTTAAAGCCGGAGGCGTAGTAGCGCAATGTTCGCAGGGCAAGTTCAATTTGTGCCCTGGTATGGGGTAGAACATCTCGCCAGTTATTGGCCTGCCCCGGCCCGGAAAAAAGAAAGATGATGCGTATCATAAGACCTGCAGCAAGCGCGAAACCGATCATGGCATGCATTGTAATCAGCGTATCTTTGACGGCAGCAGGAAGCTTGAAGACATCTCGCAGATACAGAACGCTGCCGAGCACGAGCAGTAAAAGGGTGGCAATAGCATTCCACCAGTGAGTCAGGCGAAGCGTGCTGTCCCATACCTTGACGGACTTGTAAAGCGGAGGGGTCACTGTGTGGCGGCATCCACCTGTGACGGCACCAGTCTGTAGTGCCGCAACACTTTGCCGCTTTCGCCCAGCGTTCCCGCTTCGGCATGGATGCGGCCATCTACCGAAATCTGCAGGGCGGCAGCGTTGCCACAGGTTACCAGCAGATGACCGGCTGCATTATCGAGGGTAAGGCTCTCGCCCGGCTGCAAAAGCACCTCCCTGATCAATTCCGGTTCGTCCGGACCTTGCTCGTTGACCCTGAATATTTGCAGCCATGCAGCATCGCCAACAGCTTCAAATAGGTAATGATGTAGCATGGACAGATCCGTCGTAATGGCCAGCGATGTAGGCACTGACTGCTCCTCTGCCTGTTCACTGGATTCAGGTTCAGTTTCTGCCTGGGGGGTGTCAGCAGGCTTAGCTTCTTTATCAGACATTTCGATTACCGGTGGTATAACCGGCGCGGTTACCAACGGTGGCTGCTCAGGAACAACAGCCTGGTATTCCGGTGTGTCGTCTGATGGGCTGAATATGTTAAACAGAATAAACAGTACGACAAAAACAAGGGCTGCGGTAATCGACCATGTTTTGTTCGGAGCGATAGGCGGGTCAGGAAAGGTCAGCGGCTTGGTCAGTGCGTATTCACCACTTTTAATGCGCTGGATATCGGCATCCATGTCCAGTCTGAGATAAGATGCATACTGGCGAAGGAAACCCTGTGCATAGACTTCTCCTGGCATGTCTTCCCATCTGCCGGACTCAAGCGCCTGAACATAGACCTTGCGTAGATTCAGTCCGGAAACAACATCCTCCAGACTATGACCCTGTTCTTCTCTGGCTGTACTCAGGCGCTTGCCAAGTTCGATAAGCAATGCTTCACGGTTTTTGGCCTCCGCTGCTACAGACGCTTCTGCCTTATACTGGCTCTCTTCATTCATTGCGGTTCAGACGGTCAAGCTCATCTGCTGCCCAAGCCTTGTCCAGCGGATCCTTGGCATGCTCACGGAATGTTTCAAGCTGTTTGCGCGCCGTCCCAAGATTTCCATGTTTCTTCAACAGTGCCAACAGCCCCTGTAGGATGCCACGGTTGTCCGGATGCTTGCGTAGCAGCGTTTCGTACAGGGCTTGAGCGTAATGGGGACGGTTGTAACGGAGATAGGCCTCGGCTTCCTTGATGCGCGACAGGTTTTGGGTGCGATTCAGCAGCGTCGCCTGCCGGTAGGCGGCAATGGCATCGTTAAACCGGCCCTGTTCAAGCAGCGCATCTCCCAGGTTGATATAGGCAATCTCCGGATTCGGGTAACGTGGATCGTCCAGTGCGGTGCGAAACTGTGACTCTGCTTCCTGATAGCGTTTCAGCTGCAGCAGCAGACTGCCGTAATTGTTATGCGTGGAGGAACGGGAAGATGCCTGCAACGATTTTTTGTAAAAGCTTTCCGCTTTCTCGAGATCGCCGCGCAGACGCCATGCATGGGCCAGCGCATCCAGCACTTCCGGCTGACCGGGTTGTAGCTCGTTGGATTGCAATAATTCGTCGAAGGCCTTTGGCAGTTGACCGTTGTGCAGGGCGTTCAGACCCATTTGATAATGCAAGTTAGCCAGCTTGGACTGCTTTTCAGGCTCATATTTTTTAGCCGGCTGACATGCACTCAGCAGCAGGCTGACCAATAAAACCACCAGCAACTGGAACATCAATGCCCGGTTCATAGCAGTCGCTCCACCAGCGCACGGATAGGACGGATGGAGGCATCATCCTGGCTTTGCAGATCTGTAAACAGACCATGCTCCAGCGCCTTTTGGCAGTCCACGCCACATGCCTGCAATATGTCACCGGAAGCGAAAAAAGCCTGCAGCATGGCTTGCGCATTCTGAACATTGGTCTGCATGACTTCGATAATCGAGCTCACATTGACATCCTCTTCTTCCACATGCCAGCAATCGTAATCCGTGGACATCGCTACGGTGGCATAACATAACTCAGCTTCGCGGGCCAGTTTGGCTTCGGGCATGTTTGTCATGCCAATCACATCCATACCCCAGCTACGGTACATCTCTGATTCAGCCCGTGAGGAAAATTGCGGTCCCTGCATGGCCAGGTATGCGCTACCATCATGTACGGTAATACCCGCTTTTTTACATGCCTTGAGAAGCAAGGCACGCATTGTAGCACAAACCGGATCAGCCATGGACACATGGGCCACCACTGGTCCGTCAAAGAAAGTTGAAGCCCTGCCGCGTGTACGATCCACGAATTGATCTACCAGCACAAAATGCCCTGGCTCGATTTCCTTACGCAGGGAACCCACTGCTGAAATAGAGATGATTTGCGAAACGCCTGCAAGTTTCAGGGCGTAAATATTCGCCCGGTAATTGATCTGGTGTGGAGGCAGGCTGTGCTTGCGGCTGTGGCGGGGGAGGAATACCACTTCATGGCCATGGATACGGGCCAGTACAAGCGTATCGGATGGCTTGCCAAAGGGAGTATCGATATTCAGATGATCGAGGACTTCGATATTTTGCATGGCATACAGACCGCTGCCACCGATGATGCCTGTGCGCACCTGTGTCATGTAATCCCTCCGTGTTGTTTACACGCTTGCAACGACAGCCTTGAGTTGCCCGCAGGCAGCCATAATATCCTGTCCACGCGAGCGCCTTACGGTGGCACGAATACCTTTTTTAATCAAGTCTTTGGCGAATTTGTTCATGTGTTCCTTTGAAGATCCTGTATAGGGACTTCCGGGATACGGATTAAAGCTGATCAGGTTGATACGTTCCCTGTCGGGATTGACAAAGCGGGCCAGGGCAGCGAGATCCTCGGTGCGGTCATTGATGTCAGTCAGCATGACATATTCCAGCGTGATATGTCGCTGTTTGCCAAGCGGATAGTTGTTCAGGCACTTTCGCAGCTGTTTGAGTGGGTATTTAGCGTTAATCGGCACCAGAACATCACGCAGTTCGTCGCTTGCGGCATGCAGGGATATGGCAAGGTTGACCGGGAAAGCTGCCCCCAGACGCTCGATCTGCGGCACCAGCCCGGAAGTGGATACGGTGATGCGCCGGCGGGAAATATTCAAGCCATCGGGACTGCTGATGAGGGCAATACTGTCATGCACGCCCCGTTCATTGGCCATTGGTTCTCCCATGCCCATATAGACGATATGAGTGGCGGTATTACAGAAATTCCGATCCATGGGATCGGACAGCAGATCATGCTTGACGGCCAGAATCTGCGCCACAATCTCGCCAGCCGACAGATTGCCTGCAAATCCCTGGGTGCCGGTATAGCAAAAAGGACAATCCAGCACGCATCCAAGCTGCGATGAGATGCAGACCGTACCGCGGCTGGCCTCCGGTATGAAAACCGTTTCAATGCTCTTTCCTGACGATTGCAGGGTAAACAGATATTTTCTTGTGCCGTCGGAAGATACCTGTTTGCGCAACAGTAATATGGGCTGGCATTGCAGCTTCTCAAGCAGCAGTTCACGCAGTCGGGCCGGGATGTTCAGCATCTCGGCCGGATTAACAATACCTTTGTTACGCCACTGTATGATCTGTCTGGCACGATAACGCGGCTGTTGCCAGTTCATCAGATATGCTTCCAGATCAGCAAGCGATATGCCAGATAGCTGGGGATGATGTTCAGTCATGTCCACATGCTACCGACAATGTGGATGATCAGGTAGGCGCTTGAGTGGACAAGGTATGATGCCTAGTGTGCAGCACCATGCAGTTGGCTGCCATGCAGGCCGTTTCGGTTTCCAGACATGATTTTGATGCCATGCTCCATTTTGCACGGTTGATGCATCGCATGAAATTCTCACCCGCCTACGTAGAAGCGTTGCTGCCGCAATTGCCCGTATCAGCATTGAAAGAACCGGAGCAACCCAGTGTGCTAATGGGCTATGATTTCCATATTACGTCGGACGGTCCGAAGCTGATTGAAATCAATAACAACGCGGGAGGGTTGTATATCGCGGACGGGCAATGGCTGCCACAGCCAGAGTTACAGGAGTGGAAAGATACGTTGCAGCAGCGGCTGCAGGGGATGTTTCCGGAGCATTGGCAGAATCTGGCCATCATGGACGAGAATGTTGAAACGCAGTTCATGTATCCCGAAATGCTGGCCTATGCAGAGCTGCTTCAAAGTCGTACACGCAAGATCTTTGTTGTCAGTCCGAAGGATGTCATAGAAGGAAAAGACGGCCTGTATGTCGAGACCGTGAAGCTGGATGCCATCTATAACCGGCATACGGATTTTTATCTGGAATCCGGGCCGCTTTGCCACATCCGCAAGGCATATCTCGCCGGTCAGATTGCATTAAGCCCGAATCCCCGCAGTTATGCGCTTCTGGGAGATAAAGGACGCATGGTGGACTGGTGGCGGCAGGGCTTGTTAGACGGTTTTTTAGCCGATGATGAAGTGACATTTATCCGTTGCATCGTGCCGGAGACGCGCCGCCTCAGCGATGTCGAGTCCGAATTGGCATGGGCGGAGCGAAAACAATGGGTGTTCAAACCGGCGGCGCGGCATGGTGGCAAGGGCGTGTTACTGGGTCGTGCGATGAGCAGCAAACGTTTTGGGGAAATGGACCGGCACAGCACGGTCATGCAGCGCTATGTGGCGCCAAGCAAAGTCGGAGAGTTCAAGTTCGATATGCGTTTATATATGCACGGTGAGCGGCTGATTGCCGTGGCTGGCAGGCTGTGGAAGGGACAGGTTACCAATTTCCGCGAGCCGGGGAGCGGCTGGGTTCCTGTTGCAATCGAGGACTGAGTCTTGGCAGGCATCGAGATTATCGTTCCCGTATTAAACGAAGAGGCGATTCTGCCGGAACAGCTGCATCGGCTAAAAGCAATCTCGGATGCACATCTGCTTTTTGTGGATGGGGGTTCATCAGATCGCAGTACGCAGTTGCTTGACCGGGCTGGTGTTTGCTGGATTTCATCGAAGCCCGGCAGGGCAGGGCAGATGAATGCCGGTGCAAGGCATTGTAACAGCGATGTCCTCGTTTTCCTGCACGCCGATACCGTGTTTGAGCCCCGCCACCTGCAAGCCATCCGGCAGGTGATGCAGAATGAGGAAATCGTGGCTGGACGTTTTGATATCCATCTGTCGGGCAGCCATCCAGCCTTTCGCCTCATTGAATTTATGATCAATCTGCGTTCACGGCTGACGAAAATCAGCACCGGTGACCAAGCGATGTTTGTCCGCCATTCCGCCTTTGAGGCGGCCGGCGGTTTTCCCGAGCAGCCATTGATGGAAGATATTGAGATCAGCAAGCGGTTAAGGCAGTTGGGAGAGATCGCCTGCCTAGGCGAAAGAGTGATGACCTCCAGTCGCCGCTGGGAGGTGCATGGCATCGCCAGAACCGTCTGGCTGATGTGGTGGCTGCGTCTGCGTTACTGGCTTGGTGCTGACCCGGATGCACTGAAAAAGCACTACTTGGATCAGACCTGATGCGCGTGATTATCATGTGCAAGGCTCCTGTGCCCGGCAAGGTTAAAACGCGTTTGTCACCAGCTTATTCACACAAACAGGCTGCCGATATGCATCGAATCATGGCAGAGATGGTGATCAGGAAAGTTACCCGGCTTTTTGATGACGTCCAGATCGCGGCAGATAATCCGACGCACCCGTTTTTCAATAGCTTTGCCTCACCCATTGTGGCGCAAGGCGCAGGAGATCTGGGTGCGCGCATGACACGGCTGATGCAACAGACATTCGAAGCAGGTGCTGATGGGTTGATGTTTATCGGTACCGACTCACCGCATATGTCCGATTCGCGACTGCTCCAGGTGGCTTTGGAGCTTGGGCGTTACGATGTTGTCATCGGGCCGGTTGAAGATGGCGGCTATGAGTTAATTGCCATGCGGCAAGCCTGTCCACAGTTGTTCGAGGATATCAGCTGGAGTACATCCTTGGTGCTGGGGGAAACACTTGCCCGGATCAAAAGTGCTGGCTTGTCCTGTCAAACGCTGGCGACCGGCTTTGATATTGATACTCCTGAAGCACTACAGCGGGCAATCGATGCGGGATTGGAACTGCCGGATCAGAATCTTCTGAGATAATATAGTGTGAGCAGTTTCTAGCTGGCCAGAATATCCGGCATCAGTTCCCTGAGCTGACTCAGTTCCTCCCCTAGCTGCGCATACAGTGCTGTGTCCGTCAGTGGCAGGCGGAGCGGATGGTTAAGCATATTTTCGGTGCTGGCAACATAGCTGCGCCTGTCGGCCAGCCAGACCCCTTCCGTTTTATTTTCATCATTTTCCGGCATGCTTTGCAGGACAAGATGTGCCATGTGATTCAGCATAATGGCCGGTTGCATGTCCATGGGCCAGCAATCTGGTTCATGCCAGGCAGGGTGGTGATGAAAATAGATAAAGCGATGCACTATCCTTGGCAAGCGCCAGTGCAGTGCCAGCATCATACCCGCATCAATATGGGTATAACCCAGCGTCTCCCATTCTGCTTTAAGGCTTGGCGTGCCTGCCGCAATCGATGCATGCAGGCGACTCAGCACATCCTCGTCCTCAAGGTGGAGAATCACCAGCTTGCCAATGTCATGCAGCATACCAAACAGGCTGGCAGACTTGCGCGTCACAATCTGACTGTATTCACTCAGTGTGCGCGAAATCAGGGCAACCGCCAGGCTGTGAAACCATATACGCCGAACTTCCTTTGATGCGACAGAGCCGTTCCCCTTCGCCTCGGAATCCGAGAAGTCCGGAATGATCCTTTGCAGGATGAAATCGTGAACAGCATCCATGCCGAGACGGGTGATGGCGACAGCGACATTGCTGATCGGTTTGGTTACGGACATGGCGTGTGCGGGTGAATTGGCGATCTTCAGTAAATGGCTGGCCAGGGTAGCATCTGTTTCAATGGCGCTGGCCAGATCAGACGGTGCGGATTCAGGGTCATTCAGTACAGTTTCAATACGTTTCCAGGCATCAGGCAGACGCGGAACCGCCGCAATGCCGCCTCGCAGGCGCTGCAGGGTATCCCGGCTGATGGGAGGCGGCGACCTGAGGTCAATGGGTGGCTCTTCAGGGGCAGGGGGAGGCGCTTCCTTAAAGGCCCACAGCAGACAATGCTCCGGTATCATTTCTTCCGCTTTCTGAACATCTTGCCGGATGGCCGATGCATCTTCCTGAACCTTATCTTTCGGTTGTCCTTCCTGCAGCTTCTCGTGCACCATGGAAAAGGTCATGGCGGGTTTTCTCCGGCCTTTCTTTGGCAATGTCGGAGGGCTGGGTTCACTGACTTCATGCAGCATTGTCTTAACGGTTTCACAGTCGGCTGGCCGGCCATCGGGGGATTTTTCAAGCAGGCTCATAATAATATCGGCCAGTGCAGGTGGGATATCGGGATTAATGGTTTCCGGCGAGACAGGAGTCTGCCGCACCTGTTTTTCCATGATTTCAAATTCGCCGCCGCCACTGGAGGCAAATGGCAGCTTACCCGTACAGATGCGATACAGCATAATGCCAAAGGAATACAGGTCGGTGCGCGCATCAATGTCGCCACCCGTGATCTGTTCCGGCGCCATATAGTAATAGGTGCCAACCATGGTGCCACTCGCTGTTATGTCTTCATTGGATTGGTCGGTTTTGGCAAGACCGAAATCCATCAATTTGATGCTGCCATCATCGCCGAGAAAAGCGTTGGACAGCTTCAGGTCACGGTGGATAACGCCGATGGCATGGGCAGCGCCCAGGGCGGACAGAATGGCATCCGAGATGCCGACGACCTCTCCCCACGGTGGTACACCGCGCTCTTTGATGAACTCCTTTAGCGTGCAGCCATGGACCAGTTCCATGACAATAGCCATGATGTTGTCATGCTCGTAAATATCGAGCAGCGTGATAATATTGGGATGCATCAGCTGGCTGTGCATGCGCGACTCCCGGCGAAAACGCTGCATCTGCACCATGTCGCCGACCAGATGCTGGTGCAGCACCTTGATCGCCACTTCACGATCCAGGGTTTCATCCACGCCCTGATACACCATACCCATGCCGCCCTGGCCTATTTTTTTAACAAGGCGGTATTGTCCCAATTGGGCCTGGTTGTTCCCATCGGTCAGAATTTTGCCGCATGAAAGACAGAACGCCTGAACTTCAGGATACCATGTGCCACAGCTTGGACATTGCATAGGGTGATTGTTGACTTGCCTTGGGCGAAGTCAAGAAGAATGGATACCTTTTTGTGTGTGGTGGCTCACAGTTGCTTCTGCCACGGCATCGGCAGAGATGTAAAGACCGAATATTCGTCGCAGAGGTGTGCCGTCGAGCAAATTCAGGACTTCAATACATAAAGCCATACAACAATAGGACCCAAGCGAACTCAGGCAGATTCAAAATCGAGCGCGATAGCATCATTGCGGATAACTACCTTCACTTTCCCGCCTTTCTGCATGTCCCCGAACAGCACCTCGTCCGCCAGTTGCGTTTTGATGTGTTTCTGAATCAGCCTGGCCATGGGCCGCGCACCCATCAGCGGGTCGTAACCGCGCTCAGCCAGCCACTGGCGCGCCGCATCGCTGAGCTCAAGCTCGACACGCTTCTCATGCAACTGGGCTTCCAGTTCAATGATGAACTTGTCCAGCACATGCAGAACCGTTTCGCGCTCCAACGGCGCGAACGGAATAACGGCATCCAGCCGATTGCGGAACTCGGGCGTGAACAGGCGTTTGACGGCTTCGGCATCTTCGCCCGTTTTTGGCTGCGGGTTGAAGCCCATGACATTCTGCTGCATTTCAAAGGCGCCGGCATTGCTGGTCATGATCAGGATAATATGGCGGAAATCGGCGGAGCGGCCGTTATTGTCAGTCAGCGTGCCATGATCCATGATCTGCAGCAGCAGGCTGAACAGGTCAGGGTGCGCTTTTTCGATTTCATCAAGCAACAGAACGGCATGCGGCGTTTTGTTTACTGCTTCTGTCAGCAGGCCGCCCTGATCAAAGCCGACATAGCCCGGCGGCGCACCGATCAGCCGCGATACCGTATGGGCTTCCATGTATTCGGACATATCAAAACGGATCAGTTCAACGCCCATAAGCCGGGCGAGCTGCTTGCCTACCTCGGTTTTGCCGACGCCGGTCGGGCCGGTAAACAGAAAACTGCCGATGGGCCTGTCCGGATGGGCAAGGCCGGCCCGCGAAAGCTTGATGCTGGCTGCAAGCTGGTCAATGGCATGGTCCTGGCCGAAGATCGTAAGCTTCAGGTTGCGATCCAGATGCTCGAGGTGTTTTTTGTCCGATACCGACACCTGCCTGGCGGGGATACGCGCCATGGATGCGACAATCGTTTCGATATCATGAACAGTAATCTGCTTCTTGCGCTTGCTGGCAGGTCGGACACGAACCGCCGCGCCAGCCTCGTCCAGCACATCAATGGCTGAATCCGGTAAATGCCGGTCGTTGACATAGCGTCTGGCAAGTTTTGCGGCGCTTTGCAGCGCAGCCTGGCTGTAGCGGACATCATGATGCGCTTCCAGTCGCGGTTTCAGCCCATGCAGAATTTCAATGGTTTCAGCTACGGTTGGCTCGACAATATCCACCTTCTGAAAACGGCGGGACAGGGCGCGGTCCTTTTCAAACAGATTGCGGAATTCCTGATAGGTCGTGGCCCCGATACAGCGCAACTCGCCGTTAGCCAGAGCGGGCTTCAGCAGATTGGATGCGTCCATGGCGCCGCCGCTGGCAGCGCCGGCACCAATAATCGTATGAATTTCATCAATAAACAGGATGGCATGGTCATCGTTACTCAGTGCGTTCAGCACCGCTTTCAGGCGTTCTTCAAAATCGCCACGGTATTTGGTGCCGGCAAGCAGGGCTCCCATATCCAGCGCGTAAATCGAGGCCGCCTGCATAATGTCCGGCATATTGCCCTCAACAATATTGAGCGCCAGGCCTTCGGCAATGGCCGTCTTGCCGACACCGGCATCGCCAACCAGCAGCGGATTGTTCTTGCGCCGGCGGCAGAGAATATGGATGCAACGCATCAGCTCATCGCTGCGTCCGATCAGTGGATCCGTTTTCCCTTCTCTGGCCCGTTCAGTCAGATTGATGCAAAAGCGCTCAAGCGGCGAGGCAGCGCTTCCCGGCTTACCCCCCTCGACAGCAGGCACACCTTCCGTCTGACTTTCCTGACCAGGCCTTTCATCACTCAGCGCGTTATGGGAGAGGAAGCTGACAACATCCAGCCGCGTAACGCCCGCGCTCTTCAAATAATAGACCGCATGCGAATCTTTTTCGGAAAAAATGGCTACCAGCACATGGCCGCCAGTCACTTCACGTTTGCCTGCCGCCTGCACATGTGTGACGGCTCGCTGGATCACGCGTTGCAGTCCGACGCTGGCTGTGGTTTCGCCGGCGCCTTCCGGGAGCACGGCAACATGCTCCTGAATAAAGTCGGTTAGGTCCTCGCGCAGGATACCGAGATCCACATCACATGCCTGCAGCACAGCTTTGGCCGTCGGGTTTTCGGTAAGCCCCAGAAGCAGATGCTCAACGGTGACAAATTCATTGCGGCGCAGATGAGCCGCTCCGAAGGTATCATTCAGCGTCTGTTCCAGTTCTTCGCTCAAAATTCCCATATTGCCTACCTGCTGGCTCCAGTATTTGCCTCGCTTCGCTTAGTCGTGTTCATCATGTTCCATTACACAGCGTAACGGGTGGCCTTCCTGGCGGCTACAGTTTTCAACCAGCGCCACCTTGCTTTCCGCTATACCATGAGGATAGACGCCGCAAACAGCTTTGCCGTGATGGTGGACACGGAGCATGATCTGCATGGCGTCCTCAGTGGACTTATGAAAATGGAGGCAAAGTATATCCACAACAAAATCCATCGGCGTAAAATCATCATTCAGCAAAATCACCTTATACATCGGTGGCCGTTTCAGTTTAGGCTTGTCCGGCTTTACCTTTGGTATCTGAATGGTGTCGGGTGTCGCAACTTCGCTCATAGGGGTAGTGTAGCGGAATGCTGAACTTCGCCAAGACCCCTGATAAGGAGACAAAATACAGATGACGGAACTGAAATGTATTTTATGGGATGTAGACGGCACACTGGCCGATACCGAGCGCGATGGCCATCGCGTGGCCTTCAACCTGGCCTTCGAGGAAGCCGGCCATGAGCGCCGCTGGGATGTGTCGACTTATGGCGAACTGCTGTCAGTCACTGGAGGAAAAGAACGCATCAAATTCGACCACGAGCGGCGCGGGCTTGAATCGCCGCATGCTGATGAGATTGCCAAACTGCATGCCAGCAAGACGCAGCATTACCAGAATCTGATTGCCGAAGGGCGCATTCCGCTCAGGCCCGGCGTGCGCCGTCTGCTCGAAGAAGCATATGAGACCGGCATCACGCTGGGCGTGGCCACAACCACAACACCGGCAGCACTGGATGCACTGATTGCGCATTCACTGGGTGTGGAGTGGTTTGACCGTTTTGCCGTGCTGGCGGCCGGCGACATCGTGCCAGCCAAGAAACCGGCGCCGGATATTTATACCTATGCACTGGAGCGGCTGAAGATGTCCGCTCATGAATGTCTGGCCATGGAGGATTCGGGCCACGGCTGGCGGGCCGCCGAGGCGGCAGGGCTCAAATGCGTGGTTACGATCAATGATTATACGAAGGATCAGGATTTCGCCGGAGCCGATCTGGTGGTTTCCGAACTGGGCGAACCGGAAGCGCCGCCGGTGCATGTCTTTGCCAATCCGCATGGGCTGACAAATCTGGAATATGTCACGCTTGCGCACCTGCAGGGGATCATGCGTGACTGATATCCGACTGGTGGATACCCACTGCCATGTGGACTTTTCCCATTTTGATGATGACCGCGAAGAAACTTTAGAACGATTTAGAAAGGCGGGTGGGCAGTGGCTGGTTGCCGTTGCCGTGGACCTGGATAATCTGCCACGGCTGTTTGCACTGGCAGAGGCGCATGACGATATCTTTTGCAGCGTCGGCATCCATCCCAATCATGAAGTGGAAGCGGAGCCGACGGTCGAGCAGCTGCGCGAACTGGCAGGCCATAGAAAATGCGTGG
>JBHHXG010000023.1:0-22678 GCA_046756985.1 Mariprofundaceae bacterium
GGGTCAGGCGCATGGCGTGCTTTCTAGCGGCAGCAGCCTCTGAAAACAAGGCATACTTAACGCAAGGGGTGAAAGCGGATGCGGTTGCTGCGGAAGGCCTCAAACTGCTGGCGTGGAAGCTCAAACGGTGCTGCCGACTGGATTGCGCGCACCAGGGATGCATCCAGAGCTGCATTGCCGGAGCTTTCCAGAATACGTACCTGCTGGATGCTGCCATTCGGCCTGAGCAGCATTTCTACAAGCGGATCAGTGATGTCGCTGCCGGCGCTTGCCGGCACTTTCCAGTGCTGCTGCACCGCTGCCTGGATCATGGCGATATAACGGTCGATTTCCTGCTTGGAAAGCTGTTTGCCGAGTACGGTGGCCATGTCACGTCTCGCCTTGGACGTGGTCGCGGTCTTTGTGCTCTCGGATACCAGCGGGGCAAAGGGATCAAAGTGTTCTTCCACTTTTGCCCTGGGGCGGGGTTTGGGCTTGGTGGCTGGTTTGGGTTTGATGCGTTTGGGCTTTGGTTTATGCAGCGCCGGCTGTTGCAGTTTTTTGAGTTGTTTGGCCGAAATTACACTGACTTCAATGCGTTTCAGGGGTTCGGGTTGCCGCTGGCTGTGCCAGAATGCGAGAACGATGATAACAATCAGTATCAACGTGTGCAGTAGCAGGGCGATAAGAAAATCTAGGCCGCGCAGCGCGGCGGTGTCATCGCTGTCTTTAGCGGCGCGGTTCAGTGACAAGACCAATTTTCTGAATGCCTGCCTGCTCAAGCAAGCTCATGACTTCGGCAATATATTGATAGGGCGTTTTGGCATCGCCGCGGATAAATACCGGCAGCTTCGGCTTCTGCTGGCGCATGGCCTTGATGCGTGGCGCCAGTTGCTTGAGATCGATGGTATGTTTTTGCATGAATACCTTGCCGTCTGCCTGAATGGTAATGACCAGCGGCTCAACATTCTGTTGCATCGGAGGCGCCTCGGTGTCGGGCAGATCCACATTCACGCCCTGCGTCAGCAACGGGGCGGTGACCATGAAAATAATCAGCAGGACCAGCATCACATCCACGAGCGGCGTCACATTGATTTCGCCCATCGGTTCGGTCTCTTTATCCCATTTGCTCTGTCCGGCCCACATGGGATCAGTCCTTGATATGGCGGGAGACGATATTCAGGAATTCGGAGGAGAACTGCTCCATATTGGAGGCCATGCGCTTCAGATCAGCTGTAAATTTATTATAGGCAACGACCGCCGGAATAGCTGCAATCAGGCCAAAGGCCGTGGCAACAAGGGCCTCGGCGATACCGGGCGCTACCGCAGCCAGTGAGGTGTTCTGGGTTAGCGCAATGCTCTGGAAGGCGTTCATGATGCCCCAGACTGTACCAAACAGGCCAATAAAGGGTGATGTCGAGCCGACAGTAGCGAGGAAGGCAAGGTGGCGTGACAGCTGTTCCAGTTCGCGTGAAAAGGCAGCATCAAGCGCCCTGCGAATACCATCCAGGCCACCGCCGGCTGTGATTTTTTTCATGGCTTGCGTTTGCGTGACATCCCGCTTCTGCCGCATGAACTCGCGGTAACCGGACTGGAAAATATTTGGCAGAGGGCTGTTCGGATACCGCTGCGGGATGCCAGCCAGCACGGTATCCATGTCAGTGCCGCCCCAGAATGCCTGTGAAAAATCCTCCGCTTCCTGTCGGGTTTTGCGATAAAAACGCCATTTGTTGAAAATCACTGCCCAAGACATGACAGAAAGCAGTATCAGCAGCAGCAATACCGCCTGCACAACAATGCCGGCATGCAGAATCAGATTCCAGACGGTAAGTTCCTGCGTCATGCTTTTTGCTCCTGCGTCGATTTATCCAGGTGACTCTGCAACAACGGTCGTAGCGAGACCGGAATACGACGGACTTTGCCACAACGATCCATACAGGCAAGCCGGATATCGCTTTCCGTCAGTAGGGCCTGGTCCGATGCGCGCCGGATTAGCTGGCGGAACGCGATACGGGCGCCGCGTGTCTCAGTTAGTACGGTTTCAATATCAAGCAGATCATTGAACCTGGCGGGCGAGTGATACCGCACATGCGCTTCGGTGACAGCAAACAACACGCCGTCGTTCTTCTCGATGGTATCCAGTTCAATACCGGCAGTGCGCAGGAATTCCGTGCGTCCCCGCTCCATGAATTTCAGGTAATTGGCATAATAGACGACGCCGCCGTGGTCGGTATCTTCATAATATATGCGTACAGGCATATTATGCATCAATGTCGTCATAACAAAGCCTTTTGCTTGTCGTCGTCGGGGAGTTCGCGTTGCAGATGTGTGTAGGCCAGTGCTGTGGCAATGCGCCCACGCGGTGTACGGGCGATAAAACCTTCCTGAATCAAATAAGGTTCCAGAATATCCTCAATGGTATCCCGCTCCTCGGAGATAGATGCGGCAAGCGTATCCACGCCAGCCGGGCCTCCGCTGTATTTGTCGATGAGTGTTGTGAGCAGTTTGCGATCCATACAGTCAAGGCCGAGCGCATCGACTTCAAGGCGGCCCATCGCGTGATCGGCCACCTCGTGCGTAATGATTCCTTCATGCTCGATTTCAGCAAAATCGCGCACGCGCTTGAGCAGCCGGTTAGCGATGCGTGGCGTGCCGCGGGAGCGTTTGGCAACTTCGACCGCGCCGTCGGCGGATGTTGCAATGCCCAGCAGGGAAGCAGAGCGCTCGACAATCCGGGTCAGTTCCTTGTGACTGTAAAACTCAAGGCGAAGCACAACACCGAAACGGTCCCGCAGCGGGTTGGTCAGCAGGCCGGCGCGGGTGGTGGCGCCGACGAGCGTAAAGCGGGGTAGCTCCATCTTGATGGAGCGCGCCGCAGGCCCCTGGCCGATGACAATATCGAGTTGGTAGTCCTCCAGGGCGGGATACAGGATCTCCTCAATCTGCGGACTCAGCCGGTGGATTTCGTCGATAAACAGAACATCACCTTCCTCCAGATTGGTCAGCATCGCCGCAAGATCACCGGCCCGCTCAATCACAGGACCGGATGTTGACCGGATGTTGACGCCCATTTCATGGGCGATGATGTGTGCCAGTGTGGTTTTTCCAAGCCCTGGAGGGCCAAAAATCAGCGTATGGTCCAGTGATTCGTTCCGGGCTTTCGCTGCACGCATGAATACAGAGAGATTATCACGGATTTTCTGCTGCCCGATATATTCATCGAGCTCGCGGGGGCGCAGCGCCGCCTCCCAGGCGTCGTGGGCATTCTCCTGTGAACTGATCATGCGCTCATCATCTGCAAAAGAGGACATGTCCACTATCCCAGTGATTTAAGTGCGGCGCGGAACAGGTCTTCAAAATTCAACTGTGCCTGCTGTTGCTGCAGCACAGAATCCACTTGTGCCGGCTTGTAGCCAAGGTTGATGAGCGCTGAACGCACATCGGCCATCGTACCGGGCGTGGTCGTTGCAGTGTCAGCACTGCTCAGTTTGCCCTGAAGCTCAAGGATGAGGCGCTGAGCGGTTTTTTTTCCAATACCTGGTGTGCGGGCTATGGCAGTGGCGTTGCCTGTTTCAATGGCTGCGAGCAGTTCTTCGGTCGGCATGCCCGACATCAGGTTCATGGCCATGCGGGCGCCAATACCGGAAACCGTGGTAAGCCTGCGAAACAGTGAGCGCTCGCGTGGGCTTGCAAAACCGAACAGCGTGATCTGGTCCTCCCGAACATGCGTATGAATAAACAGCTCGGCGCGGGTATCCACCTTCTGTTTGCACAGGGTCTGCATACTGACGGATATTTCATAGCCGACGCCACCGGCATCAAGCAGCAGCAGACCTGCAGGGTCAATGTGCCGGATGGTGCCGGATAGCCAGCCGATCATGCGTTGCTTCCAGCCGCGGTTCGTGACATACGGGAACGCTGCTTCATGGGCGCATGATGCGCATGACATATGGCCACGGCAAGGGCATCAGCGGCATCCTCCTGCAACGGGGGAGGCGGAGATAGCAGTATCTGAACCATATGCTGGATTTGACCCTTGTCCGCCCGTCCGAAGCCAACCAGCGCCTGTTTGACAGCTGTCGGTGAATAAGGCGTGACTCTAAGCCCCGCATCAGTACAGGCGGCTATCAGCGCACCTCTGGCCTGGCCGAGTTTTAATGCCGAGGCGGCATTTTTGGCGACAAATACGTCTTCCATCGCAGCTTCATCGGGCTGGTATTCCCTGATAATAGTCCGGACCCCCGAGAACAGCATATGCAGACGTTTGTCGAAATCGCCATCGGCCCGGATAACGCAATGGTGAATATGGCTGATACGGTTGCCCCTGGCCTCAATAATGCCGATACCTGTGCGTCGGGAGCCGGGGTCAACGCCAAGCAATCGCATCAGGTGCTGATACGTTCCATTTCCTCATCGGAAATATCGTAGTTGGCATAGACATTCTGGACGTCATCAAGATCTTCCAGGCGCTCGATAAGCTGTAGCAGCTTTTCTGCATGTTCCCCTTCAACCGCAATCGTGTTTTCGGGAATCCATGCGATTTCGGCGACTTCCGGCTTGAGGCCTGCGGTCGCCAGCGCCTCCTGAACCTGAACAAAGTCAGCCGGGTTACAACTTACTTCAATACAGCCTGCATCGCTTTTGTCATCAATATCTTCCGCCCCGGCCTCCAGTGCGGTTTCCATCAGGCTGTTTTCATCCACGCTGTCACTATCGAAGACAAAAAGACCTTTCTGGTGAAACATCCAGCTGACGCAACCGGACTCGCCAAGATTGCCGCCACCTTTGTTAAAGGTTGATCGCACATCGGAAACAGTGCGGTTGCGGTTGTCCGTCATGCAGTCAACCAGAATGGCAACGCCCCCCTGTCCATAGCCTTCATAACGGATTTCCTCAATGCTGGCGCCTTCTCCGCTGCCGGCGCCGCGCGCGATGGCGCGGTCGATATTGTCCTTGGGCATATTAACCGATTTCGCGGCGGTAATGGCCGCGCGCAGGCGCGGGTTGGCATCCGGGTCGTTGCCACCGGAACGCGCGGCCACGGTGATTTCGCGGATATAACGGGTGAATACCTTGCCTCGCTTGGCATCTACCGCAGCCTTCTTATGTTTGATACTGGACCATTTATTGTGTCCCGCCATGAATCATATACCTCAACAATGAAAATTAGACGCAAAGCTAGCATGACATATCGCCCTGCGTCATTGGCATTTCCAGTCAAGATGTCAGGGTGTCTGGAATGATGCCGGGAAATGTCCTCAGATACGCTCGGCAACTGTTGTCATGATCTTCGCGGTTATGCGCATCAGTGACTTAATGCCGTCAGGCAGCCTGGCGGCACCAAGGTCTTCAGCAAGGTGGGCATGCCCCAGTTCGTCTTTCTTCATCTGTTCAATAATTTTCCTGCTTCGTGTGTCCTGCTCGGGCAGATGCTCAAGGTGGCTGTCCAGATGACGTACAACCTGATATTCCGTTTCGGCCAGAAAGCCAAGGTTCCAGCGGTCGCCGATAGCTCCTGCAATCATTCCGATACCCAGTGATCCGGCATACCAGAGAGGATCAAGCAGCGATGGCCGCTCATCCAGTTCATCCAGCCGGCGGCGGCACCAGTTCAGATGGTCGCTTTCTTCAATCGAGGCATGATGCAGCTTGTACTTCAGTGATGGGTCGCGGGCGGTCAGGCTTTGCCCCTGATAAAGTGCCTGTGCGGCCATTTCACCGGCATGGTTCACGCGCATCAGCCCGGCGGCCTTCCTCCTCTGATCCTGCGTGAGCGTCTGTTTATCCTTTGTCTTTTCCGAAGGGTAGGGTCGCGAGCTTTGTTGCTCACAGAAGATATTGTTCAGTGCCCGGTCAATATGGGAAATAATCTTATCCATGGGCGAATACGTTCGAAATGGGGCCGCCATAATGGGCATCAATCTACGTACCGGGCAGGATCGTTCAAGCGCTACTTTTGAGGGTGTCTGTGCGGCTAAAAAATGCGAGATGCTTGTATATCAAGGACTTAGAAGATGCATCCACAGATGCTGTGAATTGTTTTGTGGATAAGTCGGGAGATTGCAGCGGGTATACAACCACATCAGAGGACTGCAAGACAATGCCTAAATATTAGGCAAGAAGTATTATGCATATATAACAGTAACTTAAGATGCTATATTAAAGTATAAATCTCGCCTGTTGCGCGATCCTCGTGAAAATCGCCAAATAACAAGCAGGCAGTGGATAAATGGGCTATGTAAGCACTTGTGGCACACAGCTTGCTGCTTCTTCTCCGCGGCGGATGGCTGCTTCTATTGTGGCTGGAATATCACCCGGTTGCGGGCATTCACAGGCGTTGATTACATGGCCAGAAACAGTGGCTATTGCACTGCCTGGCTGAACCAGTACGGTGGCATGTCGTTCCCGCACGATACGTGCATGTTTAAGTGATAATGATCCGGGATGGTTTGTGATTCCCCGCAATTCGCTGCACACTGTTTCAATCAGCGGCCGCTGCCTTGGCAAGGCTTCATCGGCGCTGATCACGGCACAGATGTGCCGGGCTGCCTCTGTACTGTGCATTTGTCTGGAGATATCGAAGAACCATTGGCCGGTGGTGCCAATACCGCCGACAAAATAATCCGGCAACCCAATATCCTGTTCAAACCACAGATGAATATTGGTGATCGGCCGTGTTTCGATTCTGCATCGGATGTTCAACAGACGTGCCGCCGTGTGGGCTGGCATGGTCAGTACGGCTGCCTGGTAATGCCTGAATGTTGATGCATCCATCTGGATATCGACACCTGTGGATGTGCCTTGCAACTGGCGGATACGATGCCGGGTTGAAATGCAAACACCTGAACGCCTGGCCAGCTGTTCCAGAGGACCGATCAACGCCTCGGACAATGGTTTCGTAAACCATCCGAGCCGCGCTGTCTGGTGGCTGGCAAATGATTCCTGCAGGGCGCAAGCAAAAGATTTGGCATTGGCTGTCTGAAGCGGTTCATTCATGATACCGAGGCACAGGGGCTCAAACAGGTCTCGCCTTAATGTCTCAGGCAGACCGCAAGTCAGCAACCAGTTCAACGCTGTTAAGCGATCATCGATATCGCCGCCCATGCCAAGCCTCATTTTCACCAGTCCCAGCGCACTTTCCAGTCCATGTCCGGGCATCCCTGTCACAGCACAGGCCATAGCCAGCGGCAGGGGCAGCTGCGGCTTCGGCCGGAAATGGAAAAGCCGGCGTGAGGCATCCCACATGGTCATGTTCAGGGCAGGTTGCCAGTACACATATTCCATTGCTCTGGCCTGCGCAAGCCATTGCTGTGTATGCTGGTAAGCGCCGCTTAACAAATGTGGCCCATTGTCCACCCATTGCTGCATTTTTGACTCATAAAATGACCGTGTACGGCCACCCAGATGCGGCGCTGATTCAAACAGCTGTACTGCATGCCCCTGTTGTGCCAGCCGTGTGGCACAGATAAGCCCGGTTAATCCGCCACCGATGACAGCAATCATGCCGCGAATCTGTTTCTAAAAGTCAAAGGTGACTGGTTGGCCGGATTTACAGGCTTTTTTTTCATAGCGCCATGTCCGCCAGGCCAGCCATATTTTATAAACAGGCAGCAGCCTGACCGGTTGCTGCCAGACATCATAGCCAATGCTTTGAAGACGCTTCAGATGCGCATGATAGATCGCACCCATCAGAATGGATGGACGCAGATGTTCCCGGTCTTCTTCCGGTAGTGTCTCGGTGGCCTTGCGGTAAGCTTCCTCGGCCTTGTCGCTGTAGTGGTGGAGCAGCAACTGCATGCCCTCATGAAGGGTGCCGTCCCTGAAATCCTGATCGCTGACCTGGAAACGGATGCGGTCTTCCTGCGGAATATAGATGCGGCCCGTTTTGGCATCTTCTGCGAGATCGCGCAGGATATTGGTCAATTGCAGCGCTTCACCCAGATGGGTTGCAAAATCACGCGATTTACGTGACGTGTAACCGAAGATTTCTATCGAAAGCAGCCCGACAACGCCGGCAACGCGATAGCAGTACAGACTGAGGTCCGCGGGTTTCAGCATGGGCTGCCGGGTGACATCCATCAGCATGCCATCAATGATTTCGGCAAACAGCTCCTCGCTGAATTGGAAATTTCGGCGCGCCCAGTCAAGTTCCTTGCCAATTGGATGCTGTGGCGTGCCATTAAATGCGCGGCCGATTTCCTGCCGCCAGAATGAGAGTTTCTGTGTGGCTATATCCTGTTCACTGACTTCATCGGCAATGTCATCCACTTCGCGGCAGAAGGCATACAGGGCCATAATGGCGCGGCGTTGCTCCTCGGGCAGAAACAGAAAGGCATAGAAGAACGATGAGCCTGATCCGCGTGTCTTATCCTCGCAATACCGGGCCGGGGTCATGTGTTTGCCATGGCTGGACGGGCAGGCGGTAGCAGCGCATCCCACAAGATGGGCCATGCAAGTTGTAGCCAGTGGCGGCGGGAGAGCACTGCCCGTTGCTGCAGCGGGTCCTCCAGTTCGGTCGTTTCAGTGAGAATGCACTGTCCGCCGTGCAGTGTAGCGGCAACCTGCAATTTTAATCTGAATGGCAGATAGGGCAACAGTTGCTTGCCCTGCTCGAACAGGCCGCGGCTAAAGGCAACAGCTTCATTCAGTGCCGGACGCAGTTGCTGGCCGCCGGTCTTTCCTTGCAGCAATGCTTGCGAATCCAGGCCGGCCTGCTGCAGCCATTGTTCCGGCAAATAACATCGGCCGTTGGGAAGATCGATACTTAAATCCTGCCAGAAATTGGCCAGTTGCAGGCCAGTACAAATGGAATCAGACAGTGCAAGCGCTTCCGACGCATGGATACCATGCAGTGCAAGCATCAGCCTGCCGACCGGATTGGCCGAATGCTTGCAGTAAAATAGTAGCTCATCCGCCGTTGCATAGGCATGGATGCTGACATCCATGCGGAAGGCGACAAGAAGGTCGTGCAGAGCAGATGTGGGTAGATGATGCCGTTCGATGGCATCGCCCAGAGCAAGGAAAATGGGATGATCCACGGACTCTTTTGTACATCGTTCCAGCAATGATTCCCACGCATCCAGTTGCTTCAGGCGGGTTCTGGCAACTGTCTTTCCTTCATCGGCAAGGTCGTCTGCATGGCGGGCGAAGGCATAGATAGCCGCTACGGCAGGCCTGAGGTCGCGGCGAATCAATAACGAGGCCGTGGGGAAGTTCTCATAATGCTGCCGTGCGATGGACAGGCAGTAGTGATAGGCTTCAGATAACTGGATTGGCTTCTTGCCCGCGCCTTTGCTGTTCATGGCGGCATGGTAGGCGGCGCAGGGGAGTTCCGGCAAGCACAGTTTGAGGCAGATAGTGGATCGGACAACGGGAGAAGAGTTCAGGGTTATCATTGTCGGCGGCGGGGTGATTGGCTGCCTGACTGCCTGGTATCTTAAACGCCTGGGGGCAAGCCCTGTCATCCTTGAGCGGGGCAGTATCGGGCATGAATCCTCGTGGGCTGGGGCCGGTATCCTGTGCCCGATTCATCCCTGGCTATATCCGGATTCGTTTACCCACCTTGTGGACGCAAGTCTTTCCATGTATCCGGCGTTAAATGATGCCCTCGTGGACAAGACCGGTATGGCTATCGAATGGCTGAAAAGCGGACTGCTGGTGCCGTTCTTCGCTGATGATGCGGTGAATCACCGGCAGCAGGCACTGGACTGGTCTTCCCGCTTTGATTGGCAGGTAGAAGACCTGGATACAGGGTCAGTCAGATTGGCCGAACCGGTGCTGGCTGAGGATGTCAGCGGGGCATTGGTGTGGCCGGATGTCGGACAGGTGCGCAACCCGCGCTTGCTGCAGGCCATCCGCGGCGCACTGGAAATCGATGGCGTGGAGCTTCACGAACAGGTGAATGTCATCGGACTGAAGGAAAGCGGCGCCGGTCAGGTGCAAGGGGTGCTGCTGGCTGACGATACACAGATAGAGGCCGATGCGGTACTATTGGCTGCCGGCAGTTGGAGCGGTGAGCTGGCGCAGAGTATGGGCTTTTCGATACCTGTCGAGCCGGTGAAAGGCCAGATTGTACTGCTGAAAGCCGAGCCCGGAAAAATCAAGCATATCATCAAGCATGATACGGCCTATTTCGTGCCGCGTGCCGATGGGCGCGTGCTGGTCGGAGCGAGCATGGAACGTGTTGGCTTCAAACGTGGTAATACGCCAGCGGTGGTGAATGCTTTGCTGGAGGCGATGATGCGTATCACCCCGGGGTTGCAGGATGCCGAGATCGAGAACCAATGGATGGGCTTTCGGCCCGGTAGCCCGGACGGTCTGCCGTTTCTGGGGCCTGTCCCCGGAAAACCCGGCCTGTGGGCGGCGGCGGGACATTATCGGAACGGTGTGGCGCTTGCGCCGGTAACGGCAGAGATTATGAGCCGCTGGATCATGGGTGAAGCCCCGGTACTGGATATGTCGGATTTCTGTGTCGGGCGTGCGATAAAAGAATCCGCAAGCGTGGGATATCCATGATTTGGAATATCAGCCGTCTTTCATGTGTCATCCAGCTTGCAATCGGTTGAAATAAACCTATGATTCGTTGCGTTGAAAAGTGGGCTGCGGCTCGCTTTTTTTGTTTTTTGGAGGCTGGCTGGAGCAGATGGAGACACGCATCCGTTCGTTTATCGAACCGATTGCCGAAGAACTTGGCCTGGAAGTACTCAAGGTCAGCGTTGGCGGAGGCAGGCACAGCCAGTTGTTGCGCGTGATTGTGGATAAGGCAGGTGGCGTGGATTCCGACGAACTGGAGCGCGTCAGTCGTGGTTTGTCCCTGCAGCTGGATGCCGGGGAGGTGATCACCGGCCGCTATCGGCTGGAGGTGACTTCGCCAGGGCTGGACTGGCCCTTGCAGAGTGAGGCGGATTTCAGGCGTTATCAGGGTGAATGGATCAAAGCCGATTTTCCTGATGGCCGCAGCCTTGAAGGAAGAAATCTTGGTCCTTCCGACGGCGGATTCCGTTTGAGTGATGCTGACGGTAAAGAGCATCAATTGGATATCAGTGAAGTGAACAAGGTAGTGCGGGCAGTGAACTGGAAAGAATTGTCCCGCAAACAAAAGAAACAGCGATAGCGTTGAGTGAGGATAATTATCTATGAACCTTGAAATGTTGCAGGTAGCGGACGCAGTGGCGCGGGAAAAATCGGTTGAGCGGGAGCTTGTGCTTGAGGCGATGGAGCAGGCTCTTAAAACAGCAGCGCGCCGTACTTATGGCGGCAAGCATGTTGAAGCGGAAATCGACCGGGAATCAGGCGAAATCCGCCTGTTCCACGTACGTACAGTTGTCGAGGAAATCGAAGATGAGGAGAATGAGCTGACGCTGGAACAAGGCAAGAAGCTTGATGCGGCAGCCGAGATTGGTACGGAGTTCCGCGATTCATTACCGCCCATTGAGCTTGGCCGCATTGCTGCACAGACCGCCAAACAGGTGATCAATCAGAAGATCCGTGAAGCGGAGCGCGAGCGCGTTATTGCCGAGTATGAGCCACGCGTTGGTGAACTGATCACAGGCATCGTCAAGCGTGTTGAGCGTGGCAATGTATATGTAGATCTCGGGCGGGGGGAAGCGGTGATGTACCGTGAGGATATGTTGCCTCGGGAAACATTCCGCCAGGGTGACCGGGTGCGGGCCTATCTGCGTGAAGTGCGCAATCAGCCGAAGGGACCGGTGGTATTCGTTTCCCGCTCCGATGCGGGCATGGTGCAGCGCCTTTTCGAGCAGGAAGTGCCGGAAATTCAGGATGGCCTCGTGGTGATACAGGCCATCGCACGCGATCCGGGCTTACGCAGTAAGATTGCCGTCATTTCCAGCGATCCCAGTGTTGATCCCGTAGGCGCCTGTGTGGGTATGCGTGGCGCCCGCGTGCAGGCGGTTGTCAATGAACTGCATGGCGAAAAGATTGACATCATCGAATGGACGGAGAACACGGCCGCATTTGTCGTCAATGCCCTGGCGCCGGCGGAAGTTGACCGAGTGCTGGTCGATGAGGCGCGTAATACCATTGAAGTGGCTGTCAACGAGGAGAATCTGGCGATTGCCATTGGCCGGCGGGGGCAGAATGTACGCCTGGCCTCCGAGCTTAGCGGTTGGAATATCGAGTTGATGACCACGGGTGAACAGCGCGAAAAACGCCATATCGAGACTGAAGAGGCCACGGAGGTCTTCCGGCAGGCCCTGGATGTGGATGCAGACTTTGCCGCTGTGCTGATCAATGAAGGATACCTGAGTCTTGAGGATCTGGCCTATTGCCCTGTTGAGGAAATAGCCAGTATTGAAGGATTTGATGAAGAGTTGGCGCAGGAGCTTCAGAAGCGCGCCCGTAATGCTCTGCTGGATACCGCTCTGAACAAGGAAGAGGGCAGCAAAGAAAAGACTTCGTTGCTGGAGCTTGCAGGTATGACACGTGAAATGGCGGAGCAGCTTGCAGGCCGCGGCATATTGACCGTGGAGGCGCTGGCGGATGCAGCTGCAGATGAGATTGAGGATATCGAAGATGTTAGCCGCGAGCAGATCGAAGCAGTGATTATTGCTGCCAGAGAGGCTTGCGGCTGGTTTGACTGAGCGCCGAAAGCCATTACGGCGATGTTTCATTTGTCGCAAGGCGATGGCGAAGCCGGAGATGTTACGGCTGGTGGCGGATGAACAGGGACAACTATGGCCGGATGCGCTACAGAAGGCGCCGGGAAGAGGGGTCTATCTGTGCATGCAGGAAGTCTGTCTGAAGCAGTTGCATGACAAGCGGTTGCGTGTATTACAGGCAAAATTCCGACTGGTGCTGCCGCAGAGCGATGTGCTGGTGCTGCGGATTAAAGAGGTGTTGGGCACGCATGTTATGCAGATGCTGTCCCGCCTTCAGGCAGGCGCTGCGGTGGGAAGGGATGCAGTCATGCACCGCATGTGGAATAATGCGCCGCTACTTCTGCTGCTTGCTGCAGATGCAGGCGACGCCTTGCGTCGGCAGGTTGACGATGCGGTTGAAAAACGACGTGATGCAGGGCAGAAAATAAACGTCGTGGTGGTACCAGTGGCATCCCTGCTGGGGCAGGGGCTGGGGCGTGAAAAGGTTTCGGTGGCGGCACTGGAGTATTCAGTGCTATCGGCCAGACTGGAAAAATTATGTGCCTGGTACAGGTGCATGGAGAGATCGAGGTAATAAAGACGACATGACGAATATACGGATCCTCGAATTAGCAAAGGAGCTTGGCGTTGACGTGGCTGAAGTGCAGCGCGTGGCTGTACAGTGCAATGTCGCTGTCAGTGGCCCAACCAGCATGCTGAATGCGGAAGACCAGGAAAAGATTACGGCTGAAATAAAGTCGTCCGGGAAAGGTTCGTCAAAGAGTAAGCCTGGTGGCAAGACCCTGACGCTGAATCGGCCTCTGGTTGCGGGTCAGGCACGCGGTAGAGCCGTTGCCGAAGGTCGTGGACGTACGGTGCAGGTAGAAGTGCGCCGCCGCCATGGTGCGGTGCAGGGCAAGCCTGCCAGAGCCGCTAAACAGCAAGGTGCGGCTGCCAGCGCAACACCTGCCCAGCGGGCCTCTCAGGCGATCGAAAGGAAAAAACAGACAACGGCGGAATTGCGAAAAAAACCTGAGGCAGCAAGGCCGGCAGGTGAAAAGCCAAGGACTCCTGCGAGCAGCACAGGCCCGCGTACTACCATTCGCAGAGGCTTGACGCCGGCGCAAATTGCAGCAAGCAAAGCGCCGCGTTCATCGCTGAAACAGATTGAAGCGAAGATCAGCGATGATCGTGCTCAGCAACGGAGAGGTGCTCCAGCTGGGCAGCGGAGTCGTCCAGGGACCGGCGTAACAGCTGGTCCGAGAAGGGCTCCATCAGTTGCTGTGGCTCCACAACCTTCCATGCCGGGGCCTTCGGGTCCGCAACAGCGCCGGCGGGGCCCTGGCGGTCGGCAGCAGCAGCGTTTGTCGCCGGCTGAAAAAGCGGCCCGGCGCGCTTATGCTGAAAAGCGGCATGAGGTCATGACCGAGGATGAAGAAGAGCGGATGGCCCGCCTGGCGCGTGGCGGCAAAAGGCGCCAGCGGGCTATTACCAAGGATGATGCCGAGTTCGTCGTTCGTGAAGTTGAAGTCACTGATCCGATTGTAATCTCCGAACTGGCCAGTCGCATGGCCATCAAGGGGGCCGAAGTTGTTAAGAAGCTCTTCGAAATGGGCGTGCCAGGTACGGTGAATGAGAGCATCGATGCGGATACTGCTCTGTTAATCGTTGAAGAATTTGGCCATAAGCCCAAGCTGATTAATGAAGCGGCCGTTGAAGATGTGCTTCAGATCGAGGAAGAAGAGGATGAATCCAAATTACAGCCACGTCCGCCCGTGGTTGTCGTCATGGGCCATGTTGATCATGGCAAAACATCTATTCTCGATGCCTTGCGCAAGGCACATATTGCCGAAGGTGAAGCAGGGGGTATTACGCAGCATATCGGCGCCTACATGGTCAAGCTGGAAGGCGGCGAACGCGTGGTGTTCGTTGATACGCCTGGACATGAAGCATTTACGAGTCTGCGAGCCCGCGGTGCAAAGCTGACCGATGTGGCGGTGCTGGTGGTGGCAGCAGATGATGGGGTAAAACCGCAGACGGTTGAGGCGCTGAATCATGCGCGTGCCGCTGAAGTACCAATTATTGTAGCCATCAACAAGATGGATACCGAAGGCGCTGATGCCGAGATGGTGAAGCGGCAACTGGCGGAGCATGAGGTGGTTCCGGAGGACTGGGGCGGCGACACGATTTTTGTCGAGGTTTCGGCCAAGACCGGCAAAGGACTGGATGACCTGCTGGAGATGCTGGCTCTACAAAGCGAAGTACTTGAACTGAAGGCAAATCCGGATCAGCGCGGTCATGGCGTTGTCATCGAATCACGTCTGGACCGTGGCCGCGGTCCAGCCGCAACAGTGTTGGTTCAGAAAGGTACCTTTGCAAAAGGCGATATTGTTGTTGTCGGCTCGGTTATGGGGCGGATTCGCGCCATTGTTGACGAAAATGCCGTTCAGCACCGCACGGCCGGTCCTTCGGTTCCATTTGAACTTCTTGGCCTTGAAGAAGTGCCCGAAGCCGGACAGGAGATTGTCGTTGTCGAAAGCGAGCGGCAGGCTCGGGACATCGTCAGTTACCGCAAGGAGAAGGCCCGACAGCAGGGTGTGCAGGCACAGAAGAGCGCCAGCTTTGATGAATTGTTTGCGACAGCTAAAGGCGAAGGCGCGGCCGAGCTTCCTGTGCTGATCAAGGGTGATGTAACCGGTTCCGTTGAGGCGATGGCTGATTCGCTGGCCAAGGCGAGCACGGATGAGGTGCAGGTCAAGGTCGTGCACAAGGCGATTGGCGGCATTACCGAATCAGATGTCATGCTGGCATCTGCATCGAATGCCATCATTATCGGTTTCAATGTCCGTCCGGAGGCCAAGGCCAAGAAACTGGCTGAAAGCGAAGGCGTTGATATCCGTTTCTACAAGGTGATCTATGATGCCATTGATGACATCAAAGACGCCATGGCAGGCAGGCTCGCGCCTGAAGAAGTCGAGAAGGTCATCGGCAGTGCCGAAGTGCGCGAAGTCTTTCAGGTGCCAAAGGTCGGCGCCGTCGCGGGTTGTTATGTCACAGATGGCTTTGTTACAAGAGGCGCCGGCGTCCGTGTGCTACGCGAAGGTGTGCTGGTCTATGACGGCAAGCTTGCTTCACTCAAGCGTTTCAAGGATGACGTTAAGGAAGTCAAGAGCGGCTATGAATGTGGCCTTGGCGTTGAAAAATTCAACGATGTTAAAGTCGGGGACACCTTCGAATTTTATATTGTTGAGGAAGTCGCAGCCACGCTCTAGGCTGTAAACAATGCACCAGGGTACAGCTACTCAGCGTCGTTTCCAGGCGGACATCCATCGTCTGCTTGGTACACTGCTGCAACGCGATATTTCCGACCCGCGTTTGCAGGGCATTGTTATTACGCGCGTTGAAGCTGCGCACGGAAGGCATCTGCTTAAAATATGGGTGCATCGCAGCGGAGAGGAAGATGCGGAGGAGTGTACCCGGCGCCTGAGTCGTCTGATACCTCACTTCACGCATGAATTGCGCCGCGCCTTACCGTGCAAACGGCTCCCGGCACTTAAATTCTGCTGGGATGCTGCCATTGACAAGGGCGGGGATGTGCTGCATCTGCTGCAACAGCTGGAGCACGGATGAAGCCGGTCTTTGCGGACTGTGACTGGAAGCCGGTCATCGGCGCATTGGAGCATGCAGACTGCATTGTTCTGATGACACATTGCAATCCCGATGGTGATGGTATTGGCTCCCAGCTTGCGCTTTATCATGCCCTGAAGTCGGCAGGCAGACCTGTATTCATGCATAACCGTGACGCCGTACCACGCATTTACCGGTTTCTCGAAGGGTCAGAGAAAGTTTCCCAAGGGGAGTGTTTTACCGGTGGCCGGCCTGACCTCATTGTCAGTCTGGACTGTGGTGCGAGATCACGCCTTGGCATGCCTGAGGATTTTTTTGCTGGAGCCACACTGATCAACATCGACCATCATGCCAGTAATGCCGGTTTTGGCGATATCAATATTGTCGATGGGCGGTACTGTGCCACGGGAGCGATGATATTCGATCTGATTTGTACCATGGACAAAGGTCTTGGCAAGGCGGCTGCAAGCGCAATCTATACCGCCGTACTGACCGACACCTCCAGTTTCCGCCTGGCCAATGTTACGCCGGACGTGCATCGTCTGACTGCCCAGCTACTCGAGGCCGGTGCCGAACCATGGCCGATCAATAAGGGAGTCTATGAAAGCAACTCATTGGCCGGAATGAAGCTGCTGACGGCCTGCCTGGCGACCCTGGAGCTGGATCATGGCGGGCGTTCAGCCTGGCTGAATGTGGATCAGGAGATGTATGAACGTACACATGCGGACGTTGAGGATACTGAGGGGTTCATCGATTATGGACGTCGCATCCAAGGAGTTGAGATCGCCGTGTTTATCCGTCCGGACAGCGAAGCGGGCACATGGCGGGTCACGTTCCGGAGCAAGAATGGCGCCGATGTAAGCAAACTGGCCCAAGAGTTCGGCGGTGGCGGGCACGTCCATGCCGCCGGTTGTATGATGCAGGGTTCAATATCTGAAGTGCGTGAGCAGGTCCGGCAGGCTGTCGGTCAGATACTCGCATAATATTTATTCCGTAACTTGATTTCCGGAGTTGTCTTTTTGGACAAGCCGCTGGGATGGACATCGCGGCGGGCCGTCAACGAAATCGTCCGCCTGTTCTCAAAAAAAGGAGAGAAGCGTATCAAGGCCGGGCATACGGGCACACTTGATCCACTGGCCACCGGCATGCTGCCCATTCTGCTTGGCGAGGCCACGCGCTTTGCATCCCTGGGATTGCAGGCTGAAAAGGCATATCAGGTCACCTTCGATTTAAGCTATCAGACGGACACGCTGGACATGGAGGGAGATGTTACAGCGCGCTACGAAGGGCAGGTGGATGAAAAACATCTGCGGAATGTGCTGGCAGCATTTGCAGGCGAGCAGCAACAGACCCCTCCGGCATACTCGGCCATTCGTGTTGATGGCAAGAGGGCCCATGCGCTGGCGCGTAACGGTGAAGCACCCGATATGCAGCCCCGCGCCATCCATATCTATGAATTGCGTCTAATCTCCTTCCGGTTTCCTGTTGTTTCGCTCGATGTGCATTGCTCCAAGGGCGCCTATATCCGGTCGCTGGCACGGGATGTCGGGGAACAACTTGGCATGGGAGGTTGTGTGACGGCCCTCAGGCGGCTGAGCATCGGAGGTTGGTCGCAGTCCATGATGATCACCATGGAAGCGCTGGCGGAGAAGCGGGAGAAGTGCATACTGCCGCTGTCTGAGTGGCTGCGTGATTTGCCGGATATCCGGTTGGATGATTCGCATGCCCGCCGGTTTTTGCAGGGTCAGCGTCTGCAGTTGTCAGAGAAGGATGAGGGGCTTGTGAAGGTTTTTCATGACGATATATTGCTGGGAACGGGTGAAATAAAGCCCGGCCAGACCCGGATGGTCTTGCACCCGGCAAAAATCCTGCCATCGGTACAAGGGATGCTGCTGTGAAGAAAACACCCATTGCTTTCATGCTCGGAGCCTTTCTGCTTGCCTTTATCGGCAGCTGGCTTGCAGCTCAATATATGAATCAGATGGATACAACAAAGGAGAATGATGTGATGAATAGTTCAGCCCCAAACAAGGCTCCGCAGGCCGGTGACCCGGATATTCCTGCAGGCAGCCATATCCGCATTGATCTGGATGTTGGTCCGGTAACCTTCGAACTGTTGCCGGATGTGGCGCCGAATACCGTGGCCAATTTCAAGGTGCTGGCTTCACGTGGCTATTATGACGGTCTGATCTTTCACCGTGTGATTCCCGGCTTCATGGCCCAGGGTGGTGATCCGAATGGTACCGGCACGGGCGGCCCGGGCTATTCGGTCAAGGCCGAGTTCAATGCCACCAAGCATGTGCGCGGCACCGTCGCCATGGCACGCAGTCAGCATCCTGATTCAGCCGGCAGCCAGTTCTACATCTGCTATGGGCCGCAACCGCATCTGGACGGGCAGTATACGGTTTTCGGCCAGGTGACCGAGGGCATGGACCTGGTTGATCAGATCAAGGTCGGTACGGTCATGAATAAGGTGAGCGTACTGCCGTAATTGCCAGCTATCTGATTTAACCTATAAATAGGGGCTCAATACAGACAAGCCATTGGCTTGGCATGTTGGCTTTTTGCTATTGGCTGCGGGAAAGTAAAGAAAAAGGTTTTTTTGTTCATTGCACCCCCGACACCTCTGTCCTTCGGATGCCCTCGCCTGTGCACATCAGGTCGGCCGCAGCTCTGCTGCTCTACTCCGCCCTGTTGTGCTTGTCTCAGCAGAGCTGAAAGGAGCACGAGGACGGATAGTGACGACTTATCTCATCTGTAATTTTATCTTTGTGCCTTTGTGGCTTATCTAGGCCAGTTTGTTATCGGCGACGTGGTAGCGAGGGTCTTCCTTGATATTGACCTCAACCAGATTACCGGCTTTTTCAAGAAGATCCCGGCATTCCGGACTCAGATGTCGAAGATGCAGGTTTTTTCCGGCCTTCATATAACGCTCGGCCAGTGCATCAATGGCTTCAATGGCCGAATGATCGGCGACGCGTGAATGGACAAAATCGATAATGACTTCATCCGGGTCATGCTGCGGATCAAATAACTCACTGAAACGATGCACGGAGGCAAAAAACAATGGCCCGTGCAGGACATACACCCTGGCGCCGTCGCCATCTGTTGATGCTTCAACATGGATATGGCGCGCCTGTTTCCAGGCGAACACAAGTGCGGTGGCAATAACGCCAACCACGACGGCAATGGCGAGATCTGTGAAGACGGTCACAACCGCAACCAGGATGCCGACAAATGAATCTTCCGGCGGAATCTTCTTCAGAAGCTGGAAACTGCCCCATTCAAACGTACCGATCACAACCATGAACATAATACCGATCAGCGCCGCCACCGGAATCATTTCAATCAGCGGTGATGCAAACAGGATAAACGACAGCAGGAACAGCGCAGCGGCAATGCCGGAAAGATTGCGCAGGCCGCCGGAGGAGATGTTGATCATGCTCTGGCCGATCATGGCGCAACCGCCCATGCCGGAAAAAAAGCCGGTGACCACATTGGCCGTGCCCTGGCCGATGCAGACGCGGTTGCCGTGCCCGCGCGTTTCGGTCATTTCATCAATGACGCTCATCGTCAGCAGCGATTCGATCAGGCCGATGGCCGCCAGAATCACCGCATAGGGGAAGATAATGGTCAGCGTTTCCAGATTCAGGGGCACGGAAGGGATATGAAAGGGTGGCAGGCCACCACCGATGCTGGCGATGTCACCGACCGTCTTGGTATCCAGCCCGCCCAGAATAACAGTTGCCGAGATGCCGACAATGGCGACCAGACCGGCAGGAACGGCACGGGTCAGCCTGGGCAAGAAATGCATAATGGCCATCGTGGCTGCGACGAGCCCCAGCATCAGATACAGCTGTGCACCCTGCATCCATTGCAACGCGCCGTCCGGGCCGGCGATCTTGAACTGTGGCAATTGCGCCAAAAAAATCACGATGGCCAGGCCGTTAACAAAGCCGAGCATAACCGGATAGGGCACCATGCGGATGAACTTGCCGAGCTTCAGCAGCCCGAAACCAATCTGTAAAACACCCATCAGCACGACGGTGGCAAACAGGTATTCAACGCCATGATCGGCCACCAGCGTCACCATGACCACGGCCAGTGCACCGGTGGCGCCGGAAATCATGCCCGGTCGGCCACCGATCAGCGCCGTAATCAGTCCGACCATGAAGGCCGCATACAGGCCTGTCAGCGGATGCACGCCGGCTACAAAGGCGAAGGCCACAGCTTCCGGCACCAGTGCCAGCGCGACGGTCAGGCCGGAGAGAACATCATCCTTGGCGCGGGCGGCGTGGTCGTAATAAAGCGTAAACATCGTGACGTGCTGTTTTCCGTAATATTAAGTGTTCGGTTTTATGAGCTTAATCTGGCCGCGAAGCGCGTTTGCGCTCGTGCTCTTTCAGCAGGCGCTTGCGCAGGCGGATGGATTTCGGCGTGATTTCAACCAGTTCATCATCGTCAATAAACTCAATGGCACGCTCCAGCGACAGGTTGAGCGGCGGTACCAGATCAATGGCGTCATCCTTGCCTGAGGCGCGCACGTTGGTCAGCTTTTTTTCTTTGGTGGCATTGACCACCATATCATCATCACGGTTGTTCATGCCGATGATCATGCCTTCGTAGATTTTTATCCCCGAGCCGATAAACATCTTGCCACGTTCCTGAAGTTTCCACAGTGCATAGGCCACCGACTCGCCACCTGCCATAGAAATCAGCACGCCGTTGGTACGGCCTGGCAGTGTACCGGTAAACGGACCGTAATCGTGGAATACGTGGTGCATGATGCCGGTGCCGCGGGTATCGGTCAGGAATTCGGAGGTATAGCCGATCAGACCCCGCGTCGGACACATGAATTCGATACGGGTGGAGCCATCGGCGTTGGCCTGCATATGCGTCATTTCCGCACCGCGCTTGCCCAATTTTTCAATCACCGTGCCCTGATATTCCGATTCAACATCGACAGTGACATGCTCGTACGGCTCCTGTTTGACGCCATCAATCTCGCGCACGATCACCGACGGACGCGATACGGCCATTTCAAAGCCCTCGCGGCGCATGTTTTCCAACAGGATTCCAATATGCAGTTCGCCACGGCCGGAGATTTTATACACCTCTGCCGAGCCGGTTTCCTCGACCCGCATCGCCACATTGGTGCGGATCTCTTTCATCAACCGGTCGCGAATCTGGCGTGTGGTGATGAACTTGCCTTCGGTGCCGGCCAGCGGCGAGTTGTTGACATGCAACTCCATTGTCAGTGTCGGCTCATCGACATGAATCACCGGCAGCGCGATGGGATTGTCCCTGTCGGCAATGGTTTCACCAATATTGATATGTTCGATGCCGGCCACAGCCACGATGTCGCCGGCCTCCGCCGATTCAACCTCAACCCGGTTCAGGCCATGGAAGCCAAGCAGCTTGGTGATACGGAAATTTTCTGTCGAGGCATCGGCATGGACAACGGTGATGTCCTGTCCGGTTTTGATGGTGCCGTTGGCGATGCGGCCAATGACGATGCGGCCAATGTAGTCATCCCAGTCCAGTGTCGTGGCCAGCATCTGCAACGGCGCCTTGGCATCACCGGAAGGCGGCGAAACATGCGCCAGAATCGTGTCAAACAGGCAACTCAGATTGTCGGACTCATCAGCCAGGTCGAGCATCGCATAGCCGTTCTTGGCCGAGGCATAAACGACCGGGAAATCGAGCTGATCATCGGTGGCGCCAAGCGAAGCAAACAGGTCAAAGGTGGCATCAACAACCGCATCCGGATCGGAGCCTTCGCGGTCAATCTTGTTGACCACAACAATCGGTTCCAGTCCCAGCGCCAGCGCTTTGGACGTGACAAACTTGGTTTGTGGCATCGGTCCCTCGCGGGCATCGACCAGCAGCACCACGCCGTCCACCATGTTCAAAATGCGTTCGACTTCGCCGCCGAAGTCGGCATGTCCCGGCGTATCGACGATATTGATATGTGTCTCGCCGTATTGAATAGCCGTGTTCTTGGCCAGGATCGTGATGCCGCGTTCTTTTTCCAGATCGTTGGAGTCCATGACGCGGGTTTCGGTATCGGCGCGGGCATCGAGCGTGCCGGACTGTTGCAGCAGGCCATCGACCAGCGTCGTCTTGCCGTGATCCACATGGGCGATAATGGCGATGTTGCGCAGTTTTCTGTCTGTAGGGCGGGTCATTGGTGTTCCTCAGCTAAAAAGTGGCGGCATGGTAGCAGGCAGGGCTAACAAGGAAAGGAAATACTCCGTATGCTTCGGCCATGCCATTCAAACTGACAGGAGATTTCACGCCGCAGGGCGATCAGCCGCAGGCGATTGCCGAACTGGTCGAGGGCATTCAGGGCGGTGAACGGCACCAGACGCTGCTTGGCGTCACCGGTTCCGGCAAGACCTACACGATGGCCTGTGTCATCGAGCAGGTGCAGAAGCCGACGCTGATCATGGCGCCGAACAAGACGCTGGCCG
>JBHHXG010000024.1:0-22262 GCA_046756985.1 Mariprofundaceae bacterium
AAGATACACGCAAGGCCATGCTCTACATGCTGGAGGATCTGGAAGATTCCCGGCAGGTTATTGAGCAGGCCAAACAGGAATGGGTGCAGACCTTTGATGCTGTGCCCGATCCCATATTTTTGCATGACATGGAAGGCCGGGTTGTACGCGCCAACCTTGCCTATGCCGATAAAGCCGGTATATCTATCGAGAAAGTCATCGGTCAACTGTACTGGCAGCTGTTTCCCAGGGGCCCCGGCCCGATGCCCTGCTGTCCACTGGCTCCTTCCGGAGATGAAGGAAGCCCGGGGCACGAACTTCGTCTGGATTCCGGAGAAACCTATATCTGCCGCAGCTTCAGCTTCCGTAGCAGGGGTGATGCAACCACCTTCACTGCCCATATGCTGCAGGACGTTACTGAGCGTCGTGTGATGGATGAAACGCGCAAACGCTTCGAATTCATCGCTGACGCTTCACAGGATTTCATGAATCTGATCGACCGGAATTATGTCTATGAAGCAGCCAACGATGCTTTCGTCAAGGCTCACGGCGCTACCCGTCAGGAAATCATCGGCAAGACTGTGGGTCAAATCTGGGGTAAGAAGGTCTTTGAATCCGAAATCCGCCAGCATCTGGACCTCTGCTTTGCTGGCGAGGTCACACACTATGAATCGTCACTTAAAATCGCCGGCAAAAGCCTGCGTGATTTCGAAACAATTCTTTATCCCTACCGCAACCCACAGGGCGATGTCACCCATGCAGTGGTAGTCAGCCGCGATATTACCGAACGCAAAAAGGCCGAGATGGAGCTTGAAAAAAGCTGCGTACGACTGGAGCACGCATTAACCGGCACCATTACGGCCATCGCCACGACCGTGGAGGCGCGTGATCCCTACACGGCCGGGCATCAGCGGCGGGTGGCGAAGATCGCCAGCACCATTGCAGAACAACTGGGCCTGGGCGACGATCAGATCGAAGGCATCAATATGGGCGCCATGATCCATGACATCGGCAAAATCCACCTGCCCGCCGAAATCCTGGCCAAGCCGACGAAACTGACCGATACGGAATATGAGATGATCAAGGGCCATTCACAGGTTGGTTACGACATCCTCAAAGGTATTGATTTTCCATGGCCGGTTGCCGACATCGCCCACCAGCATCATGAGCGCCTGGATGGTTCCGGTTATCCACAGGGGCTTAAGGGCGATGAAATCTGCCTGGAGGCGAAAATCGTAGCGGTGGCGGACGTGGTGGAGGCAATAGCCTCCCATCGCCCCTACCGTGCCTCGCTGGGTATTGATTTTGCGCTGCAGGAAATATCGGACAAGAAGGGCAAGTTTTATTGTCCGGATGCTGTGGATGCCTGCCTGAAGCTGTTCAGGGAAGATGGGTTTACTCTCGACTCCGAGACAGTACAGGCATAGGCGGAATGGCGATGAGCAATCCGGATATCACCGGAGCGGATACGACCCATGCCGTGGAAATCGCGGAACGCGTATGGTGGGTGGGGCATTACCTGCCGGATGATGTATTCCAGTGCCATGTCTATCTGATCGAAAATGGCGACCAGTCCGTACTGGTGGACCCCGGCTCCGCCCTGACCTTTTCCCATACCCTGAAAAAAATCGGCGAAGTGATGCCGTTCTCGAATATCCGCTATTTCATCTGCCATCACCAGGACCCGGACATTACCGGCGCCATGGGCATGATTGATCAGATGATCAGCCGCGATGATGCTCTGCTGGTCACACATTGGCGGGCGGCGGCGCTGCTGAAACACTACGACCTGCAACATATTCCGTTCTGGCAGGTGGAAGAGCATGACTGGCGGCTCGAGCTCGAAGACCGCACACTGCGATTCATTTTCACGCCCTACCTGCATTTTCCCGGCGCTTTCTGCTCCTATGACGAAAAAACACAGGTGCTGTTCTCCAGCGATATATTTGGCGGATTTACCAAAGAATGGAGCCTGTTTGCCAGGGACGAATCCTATTTCGAAGCGCTTAAACCTTTTCATGAGCATTACATGCCAAGCCGCGACATTCTGCAGCATGGGCTTTCCAGAATGCAGCAGTATCCGATACAGATGATCGCGCCGCAGCATGGTTCGATCATTCCTGAACCGCTGGTGGATTTTATGTTCGAGCGACTGAAAGGCCTGGAATGCGGCCTGTATCTGATGGTGGAGCAGGATACCGACGTCAAACATCTGATGGCTATGAACCAGATGCTGCAACAGACATTGGAAGCCGTCATGCTGTACCGGGATTTTGGTGATATCGCCCGTCGCCTGCTGGAGGCCGCACAGCAGATTCTCCCGGTCAGCTCGCTGGAGTTTGTCGTCTGGGATAATCAACAGTTGCTGCGCTTCGGGCCGGCCGATCACTATCATGGCGTTGCCATAGACGCATCCCCTGATCTTAAAAAAATATTCTCCTTCAACGAGAGCGGCTGGCAGAAAGAATACGGTAGCCATTACCGGGAATCGGGCGGCGAAAGTGATGAAGGAGCCAGACTGCTGATACCGCTGTTTCCTGCCACTGACGATGCCTGTCGCGCCCTCACGATCATGCATCTGAAAGACAGAACTGCGCTCAGTGAGGAAATGGATGCACTGCTTGGCCGGATGAGCGAACCGCTGCTGGCTGCCGTGGAACGGGAAATGATTTACCGCGAAATGGAAGAAGAGCGTAACTCCATCTACGAACAATCCATCCGCGATCCACTGACCGGGCTGTTCACCCGCCATTATATGAAAGATGTAGTCATTCGCATGCTTGAGCTACATGACCGCGAGGAACATTCGCCGGTTACGCTGATGATGCTTGATGTGGATCACTTCAAGCACATCAATGACACTTATGGCCATATGACAGGTGACAAAGTATTGAGAAAAATCAGTGCCCTGTTACTCAGTCAGGGCCGACGAGCGGATGTGCCTGTGCGCTTTGGCGGCGAGGAATTTGCCGTGTTTATCACCTCGACAACGCCGGGGCACGGTAAGGCTTTCGCCGAGCGGCTGCGCGAGAAGGTCGCCTCGCTGCATTTCAAAGCCAAAGGAAAAAGATTTTCCGTAACCGTCAGCACAGGGGTCGCCGAGCATCAGCAGGGTGAATCCCTGGAACAACTGATTAATCGTGCCGATGTTGCGCTGTACAAAGCCAAAGAGGGCGGAAGAAACCGCGTCTGCGTGGCGCCGGAATAAAGGCAGGGTATTTGATGTGGATGCCACGAACGCCTGCCAGAATATCCTTGCAGAATGTTTTACCGTCGAATAGGACGCAGAAACCACCATTCGCCGGTATTGGATTAAACGCGATGCCCCCTGAGGGCATCTCCAACAACCCTTTTTACTTCACGAGCGATGCATGTAAATCGTGAAATCGTTGTCGAGGTAATCATCACGCAGCGTGCAATTCGGGCATAAATGGTGGCACCAGTTCAACATTTTGTCCGGCAGGTAGCTTTGCAGATCGTGGGCCTTCCGGTGTCGGGCATCCAGAAGGTTAAAGGCCACTCCCTTGCGGCACAGTACATACATGCGTTCGATTACCCTGCGGGCATACGCACCAGCATCGTGCAACTGCTCGTTCAGTGCGCCGGAAAGAACCACCCAGTCAAAGCCCTGATCAGCAAATGTCATGTCAAAAAGATCGCCGGCAAAAAATTCGCCATCAGAATGATGCTTTTTGGCCTCGGCCAGTAAATCCGGCGAAAGATCGATGCCGGTATAATCAAGCGCCCTACCCTGTGCTTCGCTCCAAGCCTTGAAATCGCCGAACCCGCAACCGACATCGAGCACCGAATCCCCAGCCTCGATACCGACCTCCGCCAACGCCTGGAAACGGATTTCCTGAATCTCGCGGCTGCTCCAGTACAGTGCATGGGGGGAATAGCCATACCTTGTCAGGCTGTCGCGATGTTTATCAATAATTCGCTGGCGCTGCTTTTCATCCATATAAAAAGCCTACCACAGAGGTATAAAGGCACAGAGAACGAAAAACTGCAGCAGCATATTCCGTTGTTTTCCCGCTCTTTGTCTCCGCGGTTACGCTACTTCGTCAGTGAGATAAACAGCTCCGGCAGCTTTTCGGGCAGCCGGTCCACATGGTCGATAATGGCGTACTGCTTGCCGAAGATATCGGACACATATTCATCGGCCTTGGGGTCAAGATTAATGCAATAGGTATAGATGCCATCGCGATCCAGTTCTTTGACGGCCTGATGTGCGTCGGCAATCAATAGCTGTCCATCATCGACATCAATATCGGCAGGTTCGCCATCGGTGAGGATCAGCATCAGCTTTTTATCGGCCTGCTGAGCTTTCAGATAATGGCCTGCATGGCGCATCGCACCGCCCATGCGGGTCGAAAAACCAGCTTCCATGGCCGCCAGACGGGACTTCACCTCATCACCCCAGGGTTCAGAATAGCCCTTGATATGGTAATAGCGTACATCATGGCGGGTATTGGAATGAAATCCGGCAATGGCAAACGGATCGCCCACCTGCTGAATGGACCAGGACAATAGCGACACTGCTTCCTGCGACAGCTCCAGAATGGTTTGATTGCACCCTTGCGCTTTCTCATCCAATGATTGCGACAGATCAAGCAACAGCATCACGGCGATATTCCTGCCTGCGGTCCTGTGACTCATATTGATGCGCGGATCGGGTGCTGATCCGCCCTTGAAATCAATCAGCGAGCGAATCGCCACATCCAGGTCAAGCTCGGAACCATCCTCCTGAAAACGGATGCGCTCCTTATCCTGTGGCTTGAGCATATCGAGCATCTGTTTCAGCCGTTTGGCCAACTGGCTGTGTTTGGCGAGAAGATTGTCGATCAGCGCCGCGTTGTCCATTGGATGCAACGCTTCATACACGCTCACCCAGTCCGGCCGGTAGTGCTGAGTGTTGTAATCCCACTCATGATAATGGCGCGGCGGCAGCCCCTTGAGTTCTTCATCCTGCTGCTGTTTCTGATCCAGGTGCTCGAACGTCGTTTCTTCATCATCACCTTGCTCGATATAGATCCACAAATGCCTGTTGTCATCGCGATAATCGACTTCGGTGTTATCGAAATAGATATTCGGCGACAGGTCGCTTTGACGACGCGTGCGGGCAATAAACGATAGCGCAATGGATGACATATCGGCACTTGTAGAATCGCCCTTCTCCATTTCGGCAAAAAAGCGGCCAACAAACTCACGTATATCCTCATTCTTGCACTCAAAATCCGGATCAAGAATGGATCGGGACACTAACGCCAACCGTAACCGAATCAGAGAAACATCATTATTCTCCAGGTCTTTCTCATCAGGAACTGGATGCAGGGCCAGAAACAGCTTTCTCAAACCCGGATAGCGCTTACAGGCCAGATAATCGACGCGTGAGTCCTCAAATGTCTCGACGGCCACGCGCTGGAAAGGACTCCAGTTATCGACAACCATCTTCTGACTCCATCGCCGGTGTGCTGCTATATGCGCCAGCGTAGCCCGATACCGGTCGATGCCGGATACGCCGCGATCATCATCATAAACATCAGGTAGACGGATACCCAGGTCATCGTAATAAGGCATCGGCTTGCGCAACTCATCAAAGGCCAGCGAATATGGCACCAGATAATCGTGATCATTCCACAGGCCGCGCAAATACGAATCAAGCTTACGCTCGTGATCAACCAGCAGCGTGCCATGCCGCTCGCGCTGCATCACTGCATGCGCATCGGCTGATTGCAGGCTGAAAAAGTCCTTCTGGCGCTCCGGATGATTGTTGTAATACTGGATACCGTAATCGACCCAGTTCTTGAAGCCTTCCAGTGACAAAGCACTCAGAAGGCGCGGTGCCTGATTCAACAAATCCGGCAGGCCGGGGCTCGGAAATGTCGTGTGATGCCCGTGGACTGAGCCAGATGTCCGTTCCAGCATGTCGCGAATCAGTTCAATATAATGATGCAGTTGCTCTCTGCTGTGCAGGCGGCGCGTCACCGCCCCCAATGACTGCAAAAAAGGTGGAATCGCCTTGAAATTGGTATTGGTCGACATGAAGTAAACAAAGTCTTTGATCTCCGGCAGGATTTCTTCGCCGACGATGGCAGCAATGCCGGGGGCCTCTTCCAGATAAATCAGCATGGGCTCGGGGCCGCGGCCCATCTTGCCCAGGAAACATGCACATTCCAGATAGCTGTCGATGCCGTCTTTTGACAGATTGGCCTGTGCTTCGCGCATACAGTCGCCAAATACCGCCTCAACCTGCTCAAATCTGCAGCCAAGCTGCTGCCAGTACGCCTCTATTTCAGGCGTTCGTTCAAGCGTTTCAACGGTCATGCTTTTCTATCCGAGCTTCAACCAAAGGTCGCATCAATGGCGTGATCAAGCGTATCTCGAATATCGGCATCATCGGTAATCGGGCGCACCAGCGCCATGCGACAGGCAGCCTTTTCTTCGATACCGCCCTTGATCAGGTATGCAGCATAAGTCAGCAGACGGGTAGAAATCCCTTCATCCAGCCCATGGCCTTTCAGGTTACGTGCCGTCACACCGATCTTGACCAGTTTCGCCGCCAGTTTCTTATCAATGCCGGTTTCCTTGGCTACGATGCCGGTTTCAACGGACTCCGCAGGATAGTCAAACTCAAAGCCGGAAAAGCGCTGCTTGGTGGATTGTTTCAGATCCTTCATCAGGCTTTGATAGCCGGGATTATAGGAGATCACCAGCTGAAAATCGGCATGCGCATCAACCAGCTCGCCCTTCTTGTCCAGGGGCAGCGTCCGGCGATGATCAGTTAGTGGATGAATCACAACCGTTGTATCCTGCCGCGCCTCGACCACTTCATCGAGGTAGCAGATGGCGCCAATACGCGCCGCTGTGGTCAGCGGGCCATCCAGCCAGCGCGTACCGCTGGCATCCAGAAGATATCGTCCGACCAGATCGGATGCGGTCATGTCTTCATTACAGGCCACGGTAATCAACGGCCTGTCGAGTTTCCAGGCCATGTATTCAACAAAGCGGGATTTACCGCAGCCGGTCGGCCCTTTTATCATCACAGGCAGACGCGCATTGTAGGCTGCTTCATAAAGTTCCACCTCATCGCTTTGGGCCTGATAAAACGGCTCTTCGTGAATTTTGTACTGTTCTTTGTCGGTCATGGCTTCTCTCCCGGCTATTAGCTGATAATGCATTCTAGTAAAGAAGGATAAAAAGGCACGTTTATATTTTTTATGTTTTCCATCATGATTGCTTATAATCATTGATTCCTCAGGAGTATTTATGGGCGTGCTGCTATTCAAGCTTCGCAACGTTCCCGATGACGAAGCCGGTGACATCAGAGAGTTATTGTCAGATCATAAGATTGATTTTTACGAAACCTCAGCCGGCGGCTGGGGCATCTCCATGCCCGCCATCTGGCTGCACGATGAAACGCATCTGCAACAGGCCAGGTCGCTGCTTGATGCCTACCAGCAGCAGCGCCAGAAAAGCGCGAGGCAAACGTACGAACAGCTACGTCAGAAGGGAGAACATCGAACCATCAGGCATAAGGTGAAAGAGGCGCCTTTGCTGACCATCATCTATCTGGCGGCGGTCCTCATTATTCTCTATATCTCTCTCGTGCCATTTCTGGGCATGTTCAGGTAATCCCTGAACTCGCCATAAAAAAGGCCCCTACTTGCGTAGAGGCCTTTTTTTATCAGCGGTTAAATCTGGATTTACTTGTGTACGCCCAGCTTGTCGCGCCATTCCGGGAAGAGCTTGTCCGCATCATGCGGGAAAGACTCGAATGCCCGTGCAAACTCATTGTGAGTCTTGGCGTATTCGATTGGATCTTCGCCATTCTTCCAGCACTCGTAAGCCTGACCCAGAGATATACCACCGGCAGCCGGGCTGTCGATGTGGCCGAACGAACCGCCGCCACAGGTGTTGATCACGTTGCCGTGGCCCAGGTTCTCGAAGAAGCCCGGCAAACGCAGCGCATTCATGCCACCGGAGATGATCGGCGTGGTTGCCTTCATGCCATACCACTTCTGGTTGAAGTAGTGACCCATGCACTCATCGCGCTCCAGCATGTAGGCCAGTACAGTTTCCTTGCCATGGCCTTCCATCTTACCGTAGCCCATGGTGCCGGTATGAATACCTGAAGCACCCTGCAAGCGGGAGAGCTTCATGTAGCACAGCGGATCCATGCCCATTGGCGACTTATAAGACGTCACGGCGCCATGACCGGCACGGTGGAAGTGCAGAAAGGTGTCCGGGAACGCACGACGGGCACAGGTTACACCAGCTGGGCCGGTTACGAAGCCATCGATCAGGAAAGCAACATGCTTTTCATTACCGTACTTGGCGAACGACTCAAGAATGAATTCACCACGAGCAATCATCTCACCATGATAGTCAGCGGTAGCATTGGCGGAGAAAAGCTTGGCCTCGCCGGTTTCCTGCTGCGCACGATCCATCGCTTCAGCAACCTTAGGAATAACTACTTCCATCGGACAGAATGGCTGATTGGCCTGAGGCTCATCATTCTTGATGAAGTCGCCACCGAGCCAGAAGTCGTAGCATGCCTTGGCAAACGGCTCAGGGCGCAGGCCCAGTTTCGGCTTGATAATCGTACCGGCGATATAACCACCATCCACTTCCGGACGACCCAACACCTTCCACAGATCAGCAATGTTGGCGGACGGGCCGTCGAAATTCTTGATCATGCATTCCGGCACCATGAAGTCGAGCATACGCAGACCTTCATGATCGCCCATGCCCTGGTTGTTGCCCAGAATCAGCGACCACATGTGCGATACATTGAAGTGACCGTCGATCAGATTCGGGTCGAACAGATCGACAGGGTATGCGATCTTCATCAGGCCGCCACCCTTCACAGGGTCGTCGCCGAATGCGGTTTCATCAATTTCATAAACCAGTGCGTCAACACCACGGGTGAAGTCATCAGTGGTGGATACTTCTACGTTGGTACCGGTTGAAGACTCAGCCGCAACGTGCGCAGCCACTTCCAGGAAGCCGTAGCCTTCGGCTGGAATAAGTTTGTATGCAACAAGCATGTGCTTGCCGCCGGCGATCAGATCTTCTTCTTTCAGATTCAGATCGGCGTAACGATTTGATTGATCCATTGAAAATTCCTCCAGTTTTTTTACGGGGAATCAGTATTGAATCCCTCGCCCGCGGCAGGGGAGCATAGACCTCTGCAGCGACATTGTGAAGTCTGGAGAAGGTATTCCATAACGTCCAATCAAAGGTTATAATAACTTTCATAAATTTTGCTTATGGAGTATTGAAATGCATCTGACCCTGAAACAGTTGTCCATCTTCGAGGCCGTAGCCGAACACCTCAACTATACACAAGCCGCCAAGGCCCTGTTTCTGACCCAGCCAGCCGTATCCATGCAGATCAAACAACTGGAGGAACAGGTGGGCCTGCCGCTTTTTGAACGCAGTGGCAAACAGATCACGATCACCGCCGCCGGTCAGGAACTGGTGCAGTATGCGCGTAATATCCGTGAACAGCTTGATGAGGCTTCACTTGTTTTTGAGGAGCTCAAGGGGCTGAAACGCGGCAAACTGCACCTGACCATGGCCTCAACTGCGAACTATTTCGCCCCGCATCTGATCGCTGCTTTTCATCACGAATACCCCGGTGCGGAGATCCGTCTTGATGTTACCAACCGGGCCGGTCTTCTCAAGGCACTGGATGATAACACCACGGATATGGCCATCATGGGCCGGCCGCCGAAAGGACATGATCTCACCGGCATCCCTTTTATGGATAATCCGCTGGTGATGATTGCCTGGCCGGATCATCCTCTTGCCCGGCGCAAACAAATACCTTTAGCGAAAATTGCAGACGAGTCATTTATCGTCCGTGAACTCGATTCCGGCACACGCATGGCTGCCGAGCGCTTCTTCGCTGATCACGGCCTTGAACTGACTGCCGGCATGGAGATGAACCGCTCCGAAGCGATCAAACAGGCAGTCATGGCCGAACTGGGTCTTGGTATTGTGTCGTTGCACACTATCGAGATGGAACTGGCGTTAAAAAGGCTCGTAGTTCTTAATGTCGAAGACTTTCCCATCATGCGTCAATGGAATGTCGTCTACCGTAAGAACAAACGCTTTGCCGCCATTCCGGATGCCTTCCGGCAGTTTATTCTTGAGCATGCAAAAAACCTGCTCACCCTGCCTGATTATCAGTAACCTCGACTTCTTCCGGCTCTGCGTCAGCGGGCAGATACCGGCTTAGGGCCACCACCGCCGCCGGCAGCACAAACAGGTTCAGCACCGGCACGGCCAGCAGCAGCGAGGCCATGCCGGCAAAACCAAGGTAAAACCACCTGTTGTGCTCAAACTGCTCACGCCGGCGGATCCATTTCCAGCCACGGCGTGAGGCCGGGGCATCCATGAATTCGAAGCTAAGCAGCTTCAGCCCGGCATAGGCCCAGACAAAACTCGCCGTTACCGCGCCATAGACCGGAACCAGCAACAGCAGCAGGGAAAATGCCGCCCAGGGCAGAAATACAGCCAGCGGCATCACGCTGTTCCAGATGCTTGCCGCCACCAGCTTCCACCACGGGCTATCTGGCGCCTTCAGCCTCGTGCCTTCGGCCTTCTCAACACGGGCGCATAATTCATCGAGCCACGGTGCGGCGGCAACCGATCCCAGCACCACATAGCTGACCATACCGATGGCCATTGCGAGAATGAATGAGAACAGCCATACCAGCCACGCCAGCATATCCACATACCAGGCATCGCCGGTTGGAATAAAACGCTCGGCCAGCGATGAGGATAACCAGAACACACCAACGGCAAGCACCAGCAACAACACGATGAGCAGGCCGGCCATGCGCCACAGCACCGCCCGCAAATCCCCGCGGGCCAGCAACAGCCTCAGCCCGGCAAGGAAGCGCATCATACCGTTAATCATCCGTGCCGCTCCCCTGCTGAAGATCGTCCAGCACCTGCCGGGCAGGCTGTATATCCTCATCCTTGACCATAACATGTGCATCCATCACACCCGGCAGAGGCAACAAGGCATTCATGCCTGCATTCTCGACCCGAAAGTTGATTCCCCGCTCATCGAGTGCGTCGCAAAGGATTTGCAACAGCACCGGATCAGCTATTTTCTTTAATAGCTGCATGCGGACAGCTTAGGTTGCTTTGCCGCCATCGTCACGCTTGACAGCCATACCACCGCGTGAAGATTGCGCGGCATGTCACTACCCATTGAGCAGCAAACCCTCTACAAGATGCTGAATCAGATGCTTCCTGCAGATGCGGACGATGCCGACCTGTATCTGGAACACAGTGTTTCCGAGTCGCTGGCGCTGGAAGAAGAGCGGGTGAAGCATGTTTCGGCCTCCACCCATCAGGGTATTGGCGCGCGTGTCATCAAGGGCGAAACGGCCGGACATGCCTACACCGACCGCCTTGAAACAGCAGCGCTGATGGAATGTGCTCGTGCTGCCCGCACAATTGCTGAAGATGGCTGTAAGCGTGCTCCTGTTGCCATGCGCGAATCCAGACCGGTTCACAGCCTTTATGAGCCGGACAACCCGGCACTGGCCGTTACTATGCCACAACGCAAACAGTTGCTTGAGCGGTTGGATGCGCTGGCCCGCAGCATCGATCCGCGCGTCAAACAGGTCTTTGCCAATGTTTCCGCCTCTTTCACAGACATTCATATCACCCGCATGGATGGAAGACATATTCACGATGCCCGGCCGCTGGTGCGGCTGAATATCTCGGTTGTCGTTGAGCAAAATGGGAAACGGGAAACCGGCTCGGCTGGCGGCGGCGGCCGCTTCGGACTCGACCGAATGCTGGAGGGCGATGAGCCCGAACGGCTGACGCGTGAAGCTGTCCGTATCGCGTTGCTTAACCTCGACGCCGTTGCTGCCCCTGCCGGACCGATGCCGGTTGTGCTTGGTCCGGGCTGGCCGGGTATTTTGCTGCATGAAGCCATTGGCCACGGTCTGGAGGGTGATTTCAACCGCAAAGGCACCTCTGCATTCGCAGGCCGTATCGGCGAGCAGGTAGCAGCCAAGGGGGTAACCGTTGTCGATGACGGCACCATGCCTGAACGGCGTGGTTCACTGACGGTGGATGATGAAGGTACTGAGACCAAACGAACCGTGCTGATCGAAGATGGCATCCTCACCGGCTATATGATGGACAGACAGAACGCCCGGCTGATGGGCATGGAAGCTACCGGTAATGGCCGCCGGGAGTCCTACGCCCATCCGGTGCTGCCCAGAATGACCAACACCTTCATGCTGGCCGGTAAGGACGATCCCGGCGATATTCTTGCCTCGCTGGAGCGTGGCATTTATGCCGTTAATTTCGGTGGCGGACAGGTTGATATTACCTCCGGCAAGTTCGTGTTTACGACATCGGAGGCCTATCTTGTTGAAAACGGAAAAATTATAGCGCCGGTCAAAGGCGCAACGCTGATCGGCAACGGACCGGATGTGCTCACCAGAGTTTCGATGATCGGCAATGATCTTGAACTTGATCCGGGCGTCGGTACCTGTGGCAAGGATGGTCAGAGCGTGCCTGTCGGCGTTGGTCTGCCGACGATTCGCATTGATGAGCTAACCATCGGAGGCACGCAGACATGAGCGCCGAATTGACTGAACTGGCCGCGCGTCTGATCGACATGGCGAAAAAAGCCGGTGCCTGTGATGCCGACGCTCTGGCTGTCTCCGATACAGGCGAATCCGTCCATGTCCGTCACGGTGCAATTGAGTCGGTGGAGCGGGAAGATGCGCAAGGACTTGGCCTGCGGGCCTTTGTCGAGCAGCGAGATGGTCTGGCCTATGCTTCGGCCTCGACTTCGGATGTATCTGAATCCGGCCTTGAAGTACTGGTCATGCAGGTCATCGAGATGGCGCGCATCTCTACCCCTGATCCGGATGCCATACCACCCTGCGGGGCTGCTCACCCGACAGCGGATGAACTGCAGGCATGGACCAAGAGACATGCACAGACGACAGAAGCATGGAACATGGATGATGCACGTCAGGCCGCTCTGGATTGTGAGCGGGCTGCACTCGGCTACTCGAACGATATTAACAATTCTGAAGGCGCAGAAGCGGGCTTTGGCTCCACTTCGGTTGTCTATGCCAGTGCAGATGGCTTTTGTGGTGATTATACAAAAACCTCGGCGGGCCTGAGCATTTCCGTACTCGCGGGCGTTGGTGATGGCATGCAGCGTGATTACGCCTTTGACCGCGCTCTGCAGGCAGACAGATTACGCGATCCACAGGCGCTCGGACAAGAGGCAGCAGAACGTACCCTGCGACGGCTTGGCGCAAGCGGCATGAAAAGCTGTGAGACTACAGTCGTATTTGAACCACGTATTGCCACGTCCCTGCTTGGACATCTCGCTGGCGCCATCAATGGCCGTTCAGTGATCCAACAGCGTTCGTTTCTCACCGGCGCTGCCGGCAAACAAATCTTTCCGGAATTTATGCATATCACCGATGATCCGGATCATCCTGATGGCTTGGGCAATCGTCTGTTCGATGGCGAAGGCACACGCTGCCAAGCCATGGATATTGTTGAAGACGGCCGACTGACCGGATTTTTGACCGACCGCTATGCGGCAAAACGCCTGGGCAAACACCCCACTGGCCATGCGCGAAGAGGGCTTGTCGGAGATATCTCCATTGGCACATCCAATCTGATCCTACGCCCAGGTGAAGCTAATCCGGAAGAGATACTGCATGAAATTGGTCATGGTATACTCGTGACTGAAATGATGGGCTTTGGCGTGAACCCGGTCACTGGCGATTATTCGCGTGGGGCGGCGGGCTTTATGATCGAAAATGGCAAAATCGGACGCCCCGTCCAGGGAATTACCATTGCCGGACATCTGCAGGAGATGTTTGCGAACATCACACTGCTGGGTAATGATCTAACATGGTTCGGAAGTACTGCCGTTCCCACTGTAGCCATTCGCAACATGACTGTTGCGGGACAGGCTTAACTCACCATAGAGACTTGGGATAACAATTTATCCCATTAGCTCCGTGACCTAATGCAGGAGGCGAATATGAATTATGATGTTTATGGCGTTGGCAATGCCATCATGGATCTACAGGTGAAGACCAATGACGCCTTTCTGAAGTCTATAGGTGCGGAAAAGGGTATCATGACGCTTGTCGGCGAGGCCCAGCAGCAGGATGCCCTCGAAGCCCTGCAGGATCATAGCGTTAACCAATGCTCCGGCGGTTCGGCCTGCAACACGATTGTCGGCATCGCCGATTTCGGAGGCTCGGCAGCCTATGCCTGCAAGGTTGGCGATGATGCCTTCGGCAAAATGTATCTCGATGAAATGCGGAAAATGGGTATTACCGTTGAAGTTGATCCGGCTTTCGGCCAGACCGGAAGTTGTGTTGTACTCATCACCGAAGACGCCCAGCGCACGATGCTCACCCATCTTGGAGTGTCCAGCACGCTTTCTGCCGCTGACATTGACGCAGACGAAATCGCCAAGGCGGCATATGTTTATATCGAGGGTTATCTGTTTACCGGCGACGATACCAGGGCCGCCGCACTGAAAGCCATTGAATTGGCCAAGTCCCAAAATGTAAAGGTGGCATTCACAGTTTCAGACCCCTTTCTGATTGATATCTGCCATGATGAATTCCAGAAACTGATCAAGGGGCCAGTGGATTTGCTGTTCTGCAATAAAGAGGAGGCCCGCGCGCTTACCGGCAAAGATGACCCGATCGAGTGCGCCAGGAAAATTCACAAGCATGTACAGAATGTCGCCCTTACCCTGGGTGCCAATGGCTCGATTATCATGCATGAGGATGAGGTCATCCCGATTGAGGGCATTGAAGTCAAGGCTGTAGATACGACCGGAGCCGGAGATATGTATGCCGCCGGCGTGCTCTATGGCATCACCAATGGTTTAAGCTGGAAACAAGCTGGACACTTGGGCAGCCATGCTGCAGCTCGCATTGTCTCGCAGCTTGGCGCCAGGCTCGGCCGACGATTCACGCGCAGCGAGATCAACCAACTGCTCCGCTGATCAAGCAATGAAGGTCTCCACTCTGCTAAAAGCAGGCATTGTCGGTACAGTCGTTTCCGCGCTGTGCTGCTTTACGCCTGTTCTTGTCGGCCTCTTGAGCATACTGGGCTTGTCTGCACTGACCGGCTATTTGGACTACGTGCTCATGCCTGCGCTGCTTTTCTTCATTGGCCTGACCATTTATGCCATTTTGCGCCGGCAACGGACCGCTGGGGAAAACAGCCATGACTGAAATCATTCTGCAATCCACTATTACCTGTCCCGAATGCGGCCACCAGAAAACTGAAACCATGCCAACCGACGCCTGCCAGTGGTTTTACGAATGCGAACAGTGCAAGGCGCTGTTGAAACCCAGATCCGGAGATTGTTGTATCTTCTGCTCCTATGGCGATGTTCCCTGCCCACCCCTCCAGCAGAACCAGTCCTGTTGCCAGGATTCACCCTAGACCGTCGCCATCCCTCCACGCCGCCGGTTGAACAGAAACAATATAGCCAGATTCGCTATCAGGCCCCAGACGCCGGCATGGATACCCCATGGCCTGACAGGCAACCCGGGCATAGACATCAGCAGCAGCACAACAGCCAGTCCCGCAAGCATGCCTGATAGTACTGCTTTGGCGTTCAGGCCCTTCAGATGCAGGCCCAGGAAGATCGCAGGTGCCACCTGAATCAGAATTTCCAGTTTGATTTCGATCAACCGCCAGATTGTCTGCGGCAGATCAATGGCCAGATATGCCATCAACCCCATAATTGCCCATGAGGCGATTTTGCCGACGCGTGTTAAATGAGGCTGAGGAGCCTCCGGTCTCAGAGGGCGGTACAGATTCTGTGTAATCAGTGATGAAATGGCCAGCAGCGCAGAATCTACCGTGGACATAATCGCCGCTACTGCCGCACAAATAAACAATACCAGCAGCGCTTCAACACCGGGGATATGCCGGGCCAGATCATTGAGCATAGTCAGCGTAATCTGCTCGCTGCCAGCCTTGTCCAGTCCCGGAAACTGGGCTGCACCCACAACGCCGACAACCAGCATGAAAAAGGTCGTAACCAGCGGCATGAACACCATAATCTGGAACGAACGGCGCAATGTAGCCTCGGATTTCGCGGCATAAATACGCTGAATCGCATGTGGATAGATTGATATACCGAAAAAAACGATAATCAGTGTGGACAGCCACAGGCGCTTGTGTTCGGCATCCGGTGGCACCCATAGCTCCGGCCGGATGGTTTTCAACTGCTCGGTTGCAAGCGAAAGGCCGCCATACTGATATTCAATGGCGGCATAAATCATCACGCAGCCGGCAAGCAGCAGAACACCCTGAATCACATCGGTCCAGGCCACACTGCGCAGGCCTCCAAGGGTTTCGTAAACCACCATAATTACAGCAAGCGCAATCACTCCTTCGGCAAAACCTATGGCTCCGCCGGTGCTGACCTCGACAATGTACCCCATCGCCTTCAGATTGGAGAGAATGTAGTTGCCCAGCGCAATGATGCAGACAATCGTGGCCAGCATGGTAAGTACGGGCGAGCCAAAACGGTCCTGAATATAGTCGGCCACGGTCAGGTAACCGCGCCTGTGGCTACGCCGGTAGAGCTTCGGAGCATAAATCATATAGGCACCGACGATGGACATCATGAAGGTCACGCTGACAAGAAAGAAGAAACCATCGCGATAGGCCTTGCCGGCGAAACCAATCAGCGTATTACCGGAATACTGTGTGGCATAAAGCGTCAGAAACATGACAAAAAGCCCGATGCCGCGACCGCTCAGATAATGATCCTCGAGCGTATCTTCCCGCCTCGCCAATCTCCCTGCAAAGCCAACCATGATCAGGCTGGCCAGATAGCCTGCCATGAACCATATGCCACCGGTTCCTAACAACGCCTGGGGTTCAGCCATCGTCGTCTTTTCCGGCAGAAAGCTCCCAGAAGCGCTTCAACAGCGCCGCCATAACTACGGCGAACAGCACGGACATGCCGAGGCTGTAGGCGGCCCATGCAGGCATGCCCAGAATTTGCCTGTCTGCAGGTACGGTAAACCACCAGGGCACCGTCAGAATCAGCAGGACGGCAATCAAAAGATAGAGACGCAACCGTGCCATTATCTGATGATACCCCCAAACCGGGGGCCGAGGGGAAGCAACATCTTGCTAATTTGTCTCAATAAGCGAAGGACAAATATCCCCCGGCGGGACTTTCCCGAGCATCTCAAACAGCGTTGCCGCAATATGAGCCAGGCCTGGCACGTCTGCCGGCGCATCCTTCCCGTCAGGCTGGCGCAAGTGGTAAGTGCCATCGTACTGCGGATCGAATAGAATGCAGGGCACCGGATTGATCGAATGTTTGGTGGATGCTTCTGCTTCTTCACCATCGAAGACCCGCATTTCCTCGGCATTGCCGTGATCCGCGGTAATCAGGGCCAGTCCCCCTGCTTTCTCCAGTGCCGCCGTGATACGGCCGACAGCGGCATCCACGGCTTCAATGGCCTGTATGGCAGGATTGATTTTCCCGCAGTGCCCCACCATATCCGCATTGGCAAAATTGATCAGGCCAAAACCGTATTCGCCGGACTCAATCAACGCCACGGCCTTGTCGGCGATCTCGGCCGCTTTCATGGCAGGCGCATCGGCAAATGATACCCCCTTGTCCGAGGGAATCAGGAAATATTCTTCCATCGCAGCATCAAGCGGTTCGCGCCTGCCGCCATTAAAAAAGAATGTCACATGCGGGTATTTCTGCGTTTCCGTCAATCGAAACTGCCTGATTCCCATCTCCAGAATGCGTTTGCCAAATGGCTCATCAACCTTGGTCGGCCCCATGATTTGTAACTCCGGCAGGTTGCGATCCTCGTCATAGACCATCATGCCGGCATAAAGCACGTCCGGCCTCTTTCCTCGAGAACCGCCCCGGTCAAAGCCATCAAACGCATCAAGGCAGAATGCTTCGGTAATTTCCAGCGCCCGATCAGCGCGGAAATTCACCATAACCACGCCATCGCCATCACGAACCGGGCCGACCGGCGTGCCATCGGATTCGGTAATCACAAAACCGGGAATATCCTGATCAACGATATCCGGAGTCTCGGTCCTGAAATGCTCAATGGCAGTCAGCATGTTCGGGAAACGACGGGTAGATTCGCCATGTACCATGACATTCCAGCCTTCCTCAACTTTCTCCCAGTGCCGGTCGCGATCCATGGTTATGGCTTCCCTCCCGCCACCGGAGGCAAAAGCATAATCAAAGCCTTCATGACCATTGACAAAGACAAATGCTTCTTCAAGTCGCGCTACATATTTCTGTGCCGTCTGGATACCGACATCGCGGCCATCCAGCAATGCATGCACCCGAAGGCGCTTGACGTCCTGTTCAAAGGCATGATCAACCAGCGCCAGAAAGTGACCGATATGGGAATGAATGTTGCCATCGGATAAAAGGCCCAGCAGATGCAGCGTGCCGCCCTTCCGGCAGTGTTCTGTCATCTGTTGCAACGCGTCAGATGCAACAAACGAGCCGTCCCTGATGGCCTTGTTAATGCGCGTCGGACCCTGATCAAGAATTTTTCCGGCACCCATGGTCAGGTGCCCGACCTCGGAGCCACCCAGATCCTTGCCGGAAGGCAGGCCGACATGGTGTCCATGCGTGACCAGTTGCGTATGGGCATAATCCGACCATAGCCGGTCGAAATTCAACGTCGCAGCCTGTGTGATCGCATCCTCCGGGCCGCCGGTACCCATGCCCCATCCGTCCATGACAATCAGCAATACCGGTTTACGACCGGAGAAATGTTCCGTTAACAACATGCGTGTTCCTTTGCGAAATCGGCGATACTAGTCAACTTTAAAATATAGCGCACCTTGTCTTGATGTGCTGAGGCGCGCTATTTTTCGTGACATTCAGTATCACAGCGGAGTCCCACCATGCATCATCGTTTAACCATCGTTTTATTGGCCATGCTGAACGCCACGCTTCTTGCCTGCGGTCAGAATGAAGAAAAAAGCTCTGGTGGCTTTGTGAGCAGCAGCCTTGAAAACCTGGCCAGAGACACATTACCCGGGGCAAAACTGACCAAACGCAAATGCGCATCATGTCATTATCTGGACCGCAATCTGACAAAAGTCGGACCGACTCTGAACGGCATCTTCGGACGCGCGCCAAAAATATCCGGTGTTCCCTTTAAAATATGGAACGAGCTGGCACTGGATCAGTGGATCGAAAGTCCATCCAGGGTCAAACCTGGCACGCGCATGGCCATTCCGGGCATTAAATCTGTTGAGGAAAGGACTGCGATCATCGAATATCTGAAACAACTGTGAGCGCAGGATTGATTGTCTGGAGCCTTCTGTTATCTGACAGGACGAATTGCTGTTCCCGCCACCGCGGGAACAGAAGCAGCCATCTCTCCATAATTATTCTTCACCTGGGTGCAAATGATGCCCATAGCGGCCATAGAACGACTTCATCATGAATGGGGGCAGGATCGTGGTGGCGGCAATGGTCAGGATCATCACGGCATACACATCATGACCGAATACACCCGTTGCACGACCGATTTCTGCGAAAATCAGGCCGACTTCGGCGCGGGGTATCATGGCCAGACCGATGGCCAGCTTCGTGTGGCGGGATTCTCTCAGCATAAACGCGCCGGCCAGTTTGCTAAGCATGGCCAGCACAATGAAAGCCGCGGCCATTTCCCAGATAATGGGTGATTTCCAGTCCACCTCATTCAGATTCAGCGAAAGGCCGACCATGACGAAGAATATCGGTGTAAACAGGTGAATAATCGGCTTCATCTTGCCTTCGATGCGCTGTACGAAGCGGCCGTCCATGGTGGCCAGCAGCGCGCCGAATGGCAGAAAGAAACGCCGGGACAAGGCCAGGCCCGCCGCAAAGCCACCCAGCAACTCGGGAGCTCCAACCACATGGGCCAGCCAGGCAAATAGCAATACCAGCGAGACGATGGTAGTTGGGATCAGGCCAGCAATATGGCTGAAGGTATCAAAATGCCGTACAAGTTCGGCAAAAAGCTTGGCGGTAATCGGCGCCATCAGCATGAATACGGCAATAAAAACAAGCACCGTGCTTGCATTCACCAGATTGATGCCACCGCTGACTGAGAATTCGAACAGCAGGGCAAGCAGGATGACGCCGAGAATATCATCGAGCACTGCTGCCCCCAGTACGACATGCGCTTCATGGGAGCGATGCCGTTGCAGGTCACGCAGCACCCGTACAGTGACGCCGATACTGGTGGCGGTTAACGTGCCGCCAATAAACAGTGAAATAAGCAACGACATACCAAAGCCCCAGTAGCTCAGGGCAAACCCGCCGAGCAGCGGCGCAACAAAGCCACCAACTGCAACAATCAGTGATTTCCGGCCTGTTGTAAGCAGACGCGTGACATCAGCATCCAGACCAACCTCGAACAACAGCAGAATCAGCCCGAACTCGGCCAGCAATCTGATAACATCAGTCGGTTCAACCCAGCCAAGCAGGCTGGGTCCCAGTACGATGCCGGCAAGCATCTCGCCCATTACTGGCGGTATTTTCAGGCGCGCCGCCAGCTCACCGAACAGGCGGGCGCCCATGAGGATAAGCACCAGGGAAAGAAAAATTGAGTTACCGTCCATCGAACCTATGCCTTATGTCCAGCTGCCGGCCATCAGACCGGGCGAGCAACAGGATTCGGGGTTATCGCTTTGGCGGCAATCACACTATGGCCTCCTGATTATTACCAATATAGGGCATGGAAAAGAAGAGCGGAAGCGGAGGAGAATGAAAGGGGCTAGGCCATAGAGGAATAATATAGCAGCATTTGATAGCTGATATAGACGATCAGCAATGTAGCGCCTTCAACTCGATTAATCCGTCCATGACCGCGGAATCCGTAAGCCATAACCGCAAGAACAAACGTAAGGCCAATCATCGCCGGAAAATCACGCGTCAGCACCTCAGGCGCGAACAGCCCGGGTGCGATCAGGCCCGGTAAGGCAAGCACACCCAGCAGATTGAACATGTTTGATCCGATGACGTTGCCAATGGCAATATCATGCTCCTTTTTCAACGCGCTCATCACCGATACGGCCAGTTCCGGCAGACTGGTGCCCAGGGCCACAATGGTCAGCCCGATGACCAGATCGCTGATGCCGATGGCCTGAGCAACGGCCACGGCGCCCCAAACCAGAGTTCGGGAGCCAGCTACAAGCACAATAAGACCGAGTATGAACCAGAACAGGGCGCGGACCATGGACATGTGGCTGGGAATCTCGGCATCAAACTCGGATTGCATCGGATCACGGCGGTCACGCAACCCAAGACAGACAAGACAGACAAGCATGACTCCGAGCCCAACTGTAAGCAGCCCACCATCCATGCGGCCCAGATCGCCATCCAACATAAGCCCCATGACTGCGAACGTGATAACCAGCAGAATAGGAATTTCGCGGCGTAACGTGCTTGAATGCACATCAAGCGGTGCGATAAGTGCCGTCGCCCCCAGGATCAGGGCAATGTTGGTGATATTGGAACCGATGGCGTTGCCGATGGCCAGGCCTGGGTTCTCTTCCCATGCCGCCACGGCCGAGACCAGCATTTCCGGAGCCGATGTGCCAAAACCGACAATGGTCAGGCCGATAATCAGTGGCGATATGCCCAGGTTTCGGGCAACTGCCGCTGCACCAGTCACAAAGCGGTCAGCCCCCCATGTCAGCATGACAAAACCGGTAATCATGGCGGCAAGGGACAACATCATGAGCAGGCGGTCCACTCCAGGAATTGTTCAGGAAACAAACCAGAGATTGGGTGTGCTGGCAAAAAACTGATTTGCATATCCCCCACGAATAAGCATGTTCAACGCCGTCATATTGCTGGTTTCCAGCCCATATTTGCAAGCATAATTATGGCAAACGGTGTCGAATCCGGGATTGCTTCATGGACAGGAGTCCTGTGACCAGATATATACCTCATTTTTAATGGTGAAGTATGGAAGTCCTGCGGTTAAGTTGCGGCAGTGGATAACGCCTCGATCATGATGAACAGCATCATTCTGAATTTGGTATAAAGCACCGCAACACCGGTAGCGCTAAGTGCTGTGATGGTAAGAGGTTGCAGTTTTGGCTGTCTGATCATCAGTCTCGGCAGCAGGATAAGCCCCCCCATAATACCCGAGCCGATAGATTGCAGCACAAGAATAAAGGTCTTAATGCCCGCCATCTCTGGCACCTGGTCAAGTCCGCCG
>JBHHXG010000025.1:0-21937 GCA_046756985.1 Mariprofundaceae bacterium
GCACCGGCAACCGAATCAGGTCTTTATGTTGTACCGAAGGTGATTGAATAGTGCCTGTGCAAAATGGCGTCTTTTCGTCCAATACTGCGTTGCAGCCTCTTCTGCGATGCTCACATATCCAGAATATGCTCTGCTTCTCGAATCCGCCGCGCCTTGTCTTGAACGAAAACTCTAGTTTTGCGGAGAGTTCTAATGCCGTTTAGTTCTCTGGCCGAATTGAAGAACCGGTTGGATGCCGGGGAGGCATCGGCAAAAGAAATCGCACAGACCTGTCTCGACCGCATTGCCGCCCATAATGAAACGCTGAATGCCTTTGTGCATATGGATCCGGATCATGTTCTGGCCCAGGCCGAAGCCAGCGATGCCTACCGCTCAAAACAGGATGCGCGGCCTCTGGAGGGCTTGCCGGTGGCCATCAAGGATATTTTCTGCACGCAGGACGGCCCAACGCAGTGCTGTTCAAATATCCTGAAAGCGTTCCACGCTCCGTATGATGCGCATGTGATCACACAACTGCGCGAAGCCGGTGCGGTTTTGCTCGGCAAGACAAACATGGATGAATTCGCCATGGGCTCTTCCACCGAAACATCTGCCTTTGGCGTCTGCCACAACCCGTGGAACACCGATTGCATTCCGGGCGGCTCCTCCGGCGGCTCGGCGAGTGCGGTTGCAGCGGGACTTGCGCCAGCGGCGCTGGGCACGGATACCGGCGGCTCGATCCGTCAGCCTGCGGCATTGACCGGCATTACCGGTATGAAACCGACCTATGGGCGTGTATCGCGGCGTGGCATTATCGCCTTTGCCTCATCTCTGGATCAGGCAGGCCCGATGACGCGCACGGTGCGTGATGCGGCGATGATCACCGCTGCGATTTCCGGTCACGATTCGTCGGATGCAACATCGGTTGCCGATGCCCCTGCTGTTGACTGGCTGGCGGCTTGCGATGCGACAGAAATGAAAGGCCTGAAAATCGGCCGGCCAAAAGAATATTTTGTCGATGGCATGGATGCCGAAGTCCGCGCTACCGTTGAGGCGGCATTGAAACAGTGCGAAGCGCTGGGCGCCGAGATTATCGATATCTCGCTGCCGCATACTGAATATGCCGTCGCCGCCTATTATGTCATCGCCCCATCCGAGGCATCCGCCAATCTGGCTCGATATGATGGTGTGCGCTTCGGACACCGCTGCGATGATCCGAAAGATTTGCTCGATATGTACACACGCAGCCGTGATGAAGGCTTTGGTGCAGAAGTCAAACGCCGCATCCTGACTGGCACGTTTGCCCTTTCATCCGGCTATTACGACGCCTACTACAAAAAGGCACAGCAGGTGCGCACGCTTATTCGTCAGGATTTCCTGAAGGCATTTGAACAGGTGGATGTCATCGCCACACCAACTTCGCCTGTTCCGGCATTCAGGATCGGAGAAAAAACCGATGATCCGATCACCATGTACCTGTCCGACATTTTCACCATTGCGCTGAATCTGGCCGGACTGCCGGGCCTGTCCCAGCCGTGCGGGTTTGCAAATGATTTGCCGGTTGGTCTGCAATGGATTGCACCGGCCTGGCGTGAAGATGTACTGCTTTCCGCTGCCAGCGCCTATGAGGCAGCAAACGGCTGGCATGCCATGCATCCGGAGGCATTCCAGTGAGTTGGGAAACAGTCATTGGGCTGGAAGTCCATGTGCAGATCAACACCAAGACAAAGGCCTTCTGTGGCTGCTCCACAGACTTTGGAGCGGAACCGAATACCCAGACCTGTCCGGTTTGTCTCGGCATGCCGGGACAGTTGCCTGTGCTGAACATGCTGGCAGTCGAAAAATCGATTCTTACCGGATTGGCCATTGATGCGAAGATCAATCTGGAATCGAAGTTTGACCGCAAAAACTATTTCTATCCGGACCTGCCAAAGGGATATCAGATTTCCCAGTTTGCTGTACCGATCGTTGAAGGCGGTTATATCGATATTCCGACCAGAGATGGCGAAAAGCGGATCGGCATTACCCGCATTCATATGGAAGAGGATGCCGGCAAGTCAATGCATGAAGGGCTGGAAGCCGTATCACATATCGACCTGAACCGTTCAGGCGTGCCGCTGATGGAGATTGTTTCTGAACCGGACATGCGTTCTGCCGATGAGGCCATTGCCTATCTGAAACAGTTGCATCAGCTGATTCGTTTTCTGGGCGTATCCGGCGCTGACATGGAAAAAGGCCAGTTCCGCTGCGATGCCAATGTATCGGTGCGACGCCCCGGCGAAGCATTCGGCACGCGCACCGAACTGAAAAACATGAACTCATTCCGTTTCATCAAGCAGGCCATCGACTATGAAGTGCTGCGCCAGATCGAGGTCATTGAAGATGATGGCGAGGTTATTCAGGAATCGCGTCTGTGGGATTCGGTAAAAAATGAGTCCCGCTCCATGCGCAGCAAAGAGGAAGCACATGACTACCGCTATTTTCCGGAACCGGACCTGCCACCTTTGCGTATTTCACAACAGGATGTGGACAGCATCCGCGCCGGCATGCCGGAATTGCCGGGGCAGATGCGCCAACGTTTTGAAACCGAGTATGGCCTGTCCGCCTATGATGCGGATGTGCTCTCACAATCCCATGAGCTGGCCGGCTGGTACGAATCACTGGTTGCAGCCCACCCCGCAGATGCCAAACGATGTGCCAACTGGCTGGCCAACGAACTGCTGGGCCGCCTGAAAGAAGCAGGCAAGGATATTACCACATCGCCAGTGTCGTCCGATGCGTTGGCCGGGCTGCTCGATCGTATCGCTGACAACACCATTTCCGGCAAGATCGCCAAGGATGTGCTCGATGCCATGATGGCAACCGGTCAAAATGCCGATACCATTATCGAAGAGCAGGGATTGAAGCAAGTCACCGATACAGGTGCCATCGATACCATTATCAAAGAGATTATGGATGCCAACCCTGAACAGGTTGAAGGCTACCGTGGCGGTAAGGATAAGCTGCTCGGCTTCTTTGTTGGTCAGGTCATGAAGGCCTCGAAAGGCAAGGCTAATCCAGGCATGGTCAACCAGCGTCTCAAAGAACTGCTAAAGGGATAAACAGATGTCACCAGGACTGCGCTGGAGCATGCTTGCCTGTGCAGCCCTGTTGCTTGCCATTGCGGCGCTGTTTTACCGTCTTGATGCAAAGCTGCTGCATCAGGATATTACAAACCGCCTTGACGATGCCATCGGTGTCCGGCTGCAGGCCAGCCAGGTTGAGGTCAGCCTGTTGCATGGTATCAGTCTGAAATTCGGTAACGTCACCACAAACCGCACCCCTGCCATATTCCATGCCGAAACCGTTTATGCAGATATCGCCCTGCTGCCGCTGCTGCTTGGAAAAATCGAAATCAATGCCATTCACGTGCATACGCCACGTATCGAATTACCCGATCATCAGACAGCCGGGAACACCATTTCAATGCTGTCCCGGCTGTCACTGGCCCGTTTCCATATCATCAACGGCAGCATAAGCGATGTGAACGGCAAATCATTGCTGGACGATGTGCAGTTCGACCTGCGTGATCTGGACCCGAACAGGGAACTGCGCTGGGAAATGCTGGCTCATATTGATGATCGCCCGGTCAGTAGCCATGGTAAACTCCAGCTTCGGCAAGGCAACATCGTCAAGGGCTTCGGAAAACTGAAAATCGATTATATTCCGCTGTCCCGGTTTATGCGTTATCTGCCTGCAGAAATAAGCAATCGAGAATCATGGCTGCCTCCCCTGCTCGGCAGCGCCATCACGCTGGATATCAGCAAAGGTAATGTCTGGAGCGCCTTCGGAGAAGTTTCGCTGGCAACTGGATATGAAGATGAAAAACCAATTATTCTGCGCGGCAAAATCAACCATAATGCCGACGGCGAACTGGCCTGGAAAGACAGCTTCATTCACATCGGAGACAAGGCAACCCTGGCAACAGAGGGTGACTGCAATCGAATGTTGAAATGTGAAGCTGAACTGCGTGGGGAAGGGCTCTCGATCGCCTCCCTGCTCGCATACGCCCCGCCGGGCAATACCCTGCAAGATGATATCCATGGCATGGTGGATCTGACCGCCCTATTGCGCTGGCAGCAGGAGCATTGGCAAGGCGAAATGGATACCACCTGGCGGAATATCACTTGGACTACTGGCAAGTCACGATTGTCTGTCCCGACGATTCAATTGGCCTCCAGCAGGATTGGCGGTGATATGCAGGGGAATCTTACGATATCCGATGGCCAATTGAGTGCAAGCGGCAAACCCGGTGGCGCGCAGATACAGGTTACCCATCATACAGCCTCCGGCTGGACGGCGGATATCCAGATGGATCAGTTCGAAGCGGCCTGGGCGCCATTGGCTAATATAGCACTGGCTGCCAAGCAATTGCCGCCAACCCTGCGCGGCAGCGGCCCGATAAGCGGAAATATTCAGATCAACCATGGAGTCAGAAATAACAGCATCCATTTTTCCGGCAACGCCGGACAGGCATCGATTATCTATGGCACGCAATTTAAGAAGCCAGCCGGTGTCCCGCTCAATGTAACCGGGAAACTGCACTGGAATAATGCCGGTCTGAAACTTGATCTGGAGTCTTCCCGGCTCTCCAATTCACATCTGTCACACATTGTCTGGGAAAATTCCTGGGGAAAAGGGCATGGCCGGCATTCCCTGCATATGGATGATGCACAAATTCATTTCGATGATCTGAGAAGGCAGTCAGTTAAGCTGCCTGACACTGTCAGCCGGATGCGGGGCAGCGTGACAGGACAGGCATCTACGTACTGGACCGCCAGTGCTGCTGAAACGGCGACAGGCTGGCTGGCGCATCTGAGCGCAGATGCCGAACTGCACGGGTTAGGTACGCCTGAACAATACTACAGCGGTCATGCTTCCATTCTCAATGGCCGCTTTTCAAGCAACAATATGTTATGGTCAGGCAGCTACGGCCGGGCAAGACTAAAGGGTTCTTTTGATCTGGCAAAGCAAACAGGGCGCATTGCCATCCATGATGCTGAACTGGACTGGGACAGCCTCGGAGCGTTTCCTGACGCCTGGGCCGGGTTTAATATCAACGGCAGCATTGATCATGCCAAACTCAGGCTGTTGCATAACGAATGGGGACATATCCAGGCAGACTACCAGCTGCGCAATGCACAGCTACATATCCGCAATGTCCGCGCAAAAATTGCCGAAGGAACGCTACGTTCCAAGGCTGTACAATTCACCTTCAGGCCCGAAGGAGCCACCTTTTCCGGCATACTGAAAGCTGGCGGCCTGAAACTGCAGCAGCTTCAGGGGCTCGACAAGCTGATGCTGGCGCATATGGAAGGCAGGCTTTATGCCAATGTCCAACTTGAAGGGCTGCTGCCATCACATCGTTTTTCTGACTGGCGAGGCAATGGTGATATTATGATCTACCAGGGAAAGTGGGAGCCGGATGATAACCTGATGCATAGCCTGGGAAGATTGGTCATTGCCGATAAGTTGTATCGGAAGCACGCCTTTCGCGAATTTGGCCTTCGTTTCCGCAGTCGGGAGAAGCATCTTGTGTTTTCAAATCTACAACTACGCCGTGAAGGGCTTGAAATCAAAGGGCATGGAACCGTATCCAGCGAGGGTCACATCACGGGGAAGGCTTTTGCGACCAGTCCGGAAACAGGCCGCAAGGCGTACCGGCTATCCGGTATTTTGCCGGCCATCAGCTGGTCAGAAGCACCAGCCAGTCAGGATTAGTGCAACAGGGGCAAGCGCCTGTTTTATTCCTCGTCTTTCAGAGTCTTCAGGTATTCGATGACATCCGCTCTGTTTTGCGCATCCTGCATTTCAGGCAGGGTCGGCATCACCAGCTTATAAGGATGAGAATCGATCAGGGTCTTGGCTGTTTCGTCCTTTTTCGCGAAAGCAGCGGGGCTCTTCAACCATTGATTCAACCACGCCACATCATGCCGTTCCAGTACACCCCTGAGTCCGGGAGCCTTGACGCGGCTCTCATCATAATCAGTACGGTGGCAATGGGAGCAAATGAGCTTGAATGTTGCTTCGCCGCGCCTGGCGTCAGCAGCGCCCTCCTCGACCGCAAAAGAGATGGACGGCACGCAGAGAATGAAAACAGCAATAGCAAGGCTGGAGAAACGAATATATCTATTCATGCCAAACCTCCCGAGACATACTGTAGGCTCGACTACCAGGTCCTGCAAGAGTGCAAATCAGCCTCCTGAATCACAAACCGGCCGCAACATTTACCACTGCCGGCACAGAAACTTTGGAAATCAAACCCCGCTAAGTGTACCTTTCGAACAAACATAAGCCCTGAACCGGAGAATGCATGCAGGTTTCACCCATTACCGCTCTGTCACCGCTGGATGGGCGCTATGCCGGAAAAACAGAGGCGCTGCGCCCGATTTTCAGTGAATATGGCCTGATCAGGGCGCGCGTTACCGTTGAAGTACGCTGGCTGCAAATGCTGGCTGCACAGACAGGCATTGAGGAAGTTCCTGCTTTCTCGGATGCCGCCAATGCGATATGCGACACCATTGTCAGCGATTTTTCCGAGGCCGATGCGGCGCATATCAAGGAAATCGAGTCTACAACCAACCATGACGTCAAGGCGGTCGAGTATTTCCTTAAGGAAAAGGCCGCGGATCATGCGGAACTGGCCGCTGTTTCCGAATTTCTGCATTTCGCCTGCACCTCGGAAGACATCAACAATCTCTCCTATGGTCTGATGCTGAAAGAGGCACGCGATCACGTGTTATTGCCCGCCATGGATGCCCTGACCGAAACGATTCGCGCCATGGCGATTGATATGGCTGATCAACCGATGCTTGCGCGCACGCATGGACAGCCTGCCAGCCCGACGACGATGGGCAAGGAATGGGCCAATGTTGTCTACCGTCTGCAACGCCAGCGTGAACAGATCGCCGCTGTTGAAATTCTCGGCAAGATCAACGGCGCGGTCGGCAACTACAATGCGCATCTTGCCGCCTGTCCGGATGTGGACTGGCCCGGCCTCGCGCGGGATTTTGTCGAATCGCTGGGCCTTGCCTGGAATCCATACACCACCCAGATCGAGCCGCATGATTATATCGCTGAGATTAATGACGCAACCAGCCGATTCAATACCGTACTGCTGGATTTCTGCCGTGATGTCTGGGGCTATGTTTCGCTTGGCTATTTCAGGCAGCGCGTGATTGCCGGCGAGGTGGGTTCATCCACGATGCCGCACAAGGTGAACCCGATTGATTTCGAGAATGCCGAAGGAAACCTGGGCTTGGCCAATGCTATATTGCGCCATCTGGCCGAGAAGCTGCCCATCTCACGTTGGCAGCGTGACCTGACCGATTCCACCGTGCTTCGCAACCTCGGTACGGGCTTCGGCTATACCCTGCTGGCGATAGAATCTGCCCAGAAAGGACTGGGTAAACTGGAATTGAATGCAGACCAGATGGCTGCAGACCTCGATGCGACATGGGAAGTGCTTGGCGAAGCGGTACAGACCGTCATGCGCCGCTACGGTCTGGAAAACCCCTATGAGCAGATGAAGGAGCTGACGCGTGGCAAGGGGATGACGCCGGAACGCCTGCACGAGTTTATTGAAGCGCTGGATATTCCAGATGACGCCAAACAGCGGCTGCTGACCATGACCCCGGCCAGCTATACCGGCAACGCGGAACAACAGGCGAAAAGTATCTGACAGATCGAGAATTACGGTGGTAATTTGATATTGCGTCCTCGGAACTACGCCGAGTAAGGCATTTTCGCCAGGGATTGGATTCGATGCAGGTGTAAATGGGTGTAAATGGGATCAGGTCTTGAATATTGAATTTGTACGGATATTTTTGGCGAGTGGCCCGGATAAAGGGGACGCTACCCTTTAAGGAAAAAAGAGGGGCGAAGTTCCGGGGATATATTACCTAATTATACTCCCCTCAAAAACACCTATCCTATTGGAATATTAAGGAGAATGGTTGTTTCTGTTAGTCTGAAGCACAAGGGAACGGGCACATACCGCCTTTCAGCGCAGTTCTTCCGGCAGGCTGAAGGTTACATTTTCCTCAACAGTTTTAAGCGACTGAACCTGCTCGCAGCCCAGTTCTTTCAGATGCTCAATCACATCCTGGACGAGCACTTCCGGAGCGGAGGCCCCTGCTGTAATGCCGATGGCAGGCCTGTCCGCGAGCCAAGCCGGATCAATATCCTGTGGCCCATCAATCAGATAGGCTCTGCACCCCTTTCGCTCGGCAACCTCCCGCAGACGATTGCTATTGGATGAATTTTTCGAACCAATGACCAGCACGAGATCGCTCTGCCCGGCGAGCGCCTTCACTGCCTGCTGGCGATTGCTGGTGGCATAGCAGATATCCTCGCGTTTAGGTCCCTTAATATTCGGAAAGCGTTTTCGCAATGCCTCGATCACTTCAGCCGTATCATCCACGCTCAGCGTCGTCTGCGTGACAAAGGCCAATCTGTCCGGATCATTGACCTCCAGTGTACTCACATCCTCAGGTGTGGAAATGAGCAGCACTGCGCCCTGTGGCGCCTGACCCATCGTGCCTTCAACTTCAGGGTGGCCGGCATGACCGATCAAAACCACCTGATCGCCATTAGCGTAATGCTTCAACAATGCCACATGCACCTTGGTCACCAGCGGACAGGTCGCATCGATGACGCGTAAACCCCGATCCCCGGCGCGCTGGCGCACAGCTTTACTCACGCCATGGGCCGAGAAAATCAGCAACGCGCCGTCCGGCACATCATCGACTTCGTTCACAAACACCGCGCCTTTGGCACACAAACCCTCAACGACATATTTGTTATGCACGATTTCATGCCGCACATAGACCGGTGCGCCATATACTTCCAGAGCCCGCTCAACAATCTCAATAGCACGGTCCACGCCGGCGCAAAAGCCGCGAGGCTCGGCCAGAATTACCTGTTGCATCAGTCACTCCTCGACGAATGGATAGCAAAGGCTATCATTCCATGTTATGGACGTCAGTGAACGATGAGCAAATACATATTAAATACAGGCGATACCGCCCCGGATATTGAACTGCAGACCTGGCCGGATGGTTTCCTGAAGCTCTCAGACCTGCGTGGTCAATGGGTCGTAGTATACTTTTATCCCAAAGATAATACGCCGGGATGTACGACTGAATCCTGCGATTTCCGCGATGCCAGCAGTGACTTCTCCGCCGCCGATGCCGTGATTCTGGGTATCAGCCGTGACTCGCTGGCCTCGCACCAGAAGTTTGCCGAGAAAAACGGGCTGCCTTTCCAGCTGCTGTCCGATCCGGATGAAACAGCCTGCGCAGCCTTTGATGTCATGCAGATGAAAAACATGTATGGCAAACAACTGCGTGGTGTGGAGCGTTCCACCTTCATTATTGATCCAGGCGGCAAAATTGCCCATGCCTGGCGCAAGGTGAAGGTTAAGGGACATGCTATCGATGTGCTGTCAACGCTGAAACAGCTGCAAAAAAAGGATTCACAGGGCTGATGTTTTCGGATAAACACATTCTTATCGGTATTGGTGGCGGCATTGCCGTTTACCGCGTTGCCGAACTTGCCCGTCTGTTAATGAAGCAGGGGGCTACGGTGCGCTGCGTGATGACGCAGTCAGCCTGTGAATTCGTCACCCCGTTGACCTTTGAATCCCTGACCGGCGAAAAAGTCCATACTGATCTGTTTGATTTAACAGCAGAGCGCGAGATGGGGCATATCCAGCTGGCGCGCTGGGCCGATGTTCTGCTTGTAGCCCCCGCCACGGCTGATCTGATCGCCAAGTTTGCACATGGCATCGCCGACAATCTGCTGACAACGCTGTTTCAGGTGTGCGAAGTCCCCGTACTGCTTGCGCCGGCGATGAATGCATCCATGTGGGAATCGGATGCAACACAGCGCAATATTGCCGATTTGAAGAAGCGCGGCCTGCAACTGATCGGACCTGAAACCGGCGAGCTTGCCTGTGGCGAGAGGGGCCCTGGCCGCATGAGCGAACCGGAAACGATCCTGCATACCTTGCATCCTCTGGTGTGTGAACAGACACTGACAGGTCAGCAATGGGTCATTAATGCCGGACCGACCTGGGAGGCATGGGATAATGTGCGCGTACTGACCAGCCGTGCTACCGGCATGCTCGGCGTGCATCTGGCTGAGGCAGCCATTGCCCAGGGAGCGAATGTCACACTCATTGCCGGGCCGGGGACACCCGTTTCATCGCCGCTGGTTCAACGCATCAATGTTGAATCAGCGGCGAATATGCAGCAGGTCTGTGAGCAGCAGGCCAGCGGTGCAGACGTGTTTATCGCTACAGCAGCTGTTAGTGACTTCCGCTTTGCCCATTCTTTGCAGGGCAAGATAAAACGTGGAGACGCCAAAAAGATTGAAGTCGATCTGGATGTAAATCCCGACATCGTTGCCTATATTGCCGCCATGCCGGACAGGCCCGGGAAGGTCATTGCCTTCGCTGCTGAATGCGAAGACCACATTGATCACGCACGCAGCAAATTGCAACGCAAGGGTGCAGATGCCATCTTCGCCAATGACATTGCCAATATGGGAACCCAGCACGCCGGAGGCTGGTGGATTACGCCGGAGGCAGCACAATCGTTCAAGCGGACGTCGAAACGTCATCTGGCCGAACAAATCATTGCTCAGGTTCAGTGCATGGAGGCCTCTGCGTGATGCATCCGCCCAAGGTCCAAATTCTACGTCTGCCCCACGGGGAAGGACTTGATCTGCCCCACTATGCTACCGGACATGCCGCTGGCGCTGACCTGCGCGCTGCTATAACTGAAGAAGTCGTTCTCAGGCCGGGAGAAAGCGCGTTAATTCCGACGGGCCTTGCCATGGCCTTGCCGGATGGATTTGAAGCCCAGATCCGACCACGATCGGGCCTGGCACTGAAACATGCCATTACCGTACTGAACACACCCGGCACCATTGATGCCGATTACCGTGGTGAGGTCGGCATTATTCTGATCAACCACGGTGATATCTCCTTTCATATTCAACGTGGCGACCGCATCGCTCAGATGATTATCGCCCCGTTTGTCCAAGCCGCATGGGAAGTGGTCGATGAACTTTCTGAAACGGCGCGTGGCACAGGCGGCTTTGGCAGCTCCGGCAAAAGCTGATGATTGATCTGCTTGGGTCCAAACGTCTGCGTCTTGTCATGACCGCGCTTTTGCATATCGCTGCCAGCAAGGGGCCGGTCTCCGGCAAACTGCTGGCCGAAAAACTGCAATGTTCGCGTCGCTACCTTGAATCAGACCTGCAGGCCATGGCCCAGCATGGCCTGCTCGAATCCAGGCGTGGAGCCCGTGGCGGCTACTATCTGGCCAGAAGTCCCCAGCGCATCAGCCTGCTGGATGTGCTGCAGTGTCTGGCCTCGGACAATGGCACTGAAACCGCCATGGAAGGATGCCTGCTGCAGGAGCGCATTGTCCTGCCGCAATTGCAACAGGCCAGGACAGCGATGGCTGAAAGCCTGTCTGTAATCACGCTGGCAGATAGCTTAAAACAGGCGGAAAAACACGGTCTGTTACACACTGCCCCCGCTACACCGGATTTCTGCATTTAACCCTCAGGCAAGACAGGTCTCAACCCGATGGATGCAACAGCCCTGCTGTATCAGCGTGCGGTTTCTATTCTGGAAGCATCCGCTTCTGCGATAGGCGTCGGCATCCGGAACGCCACACCACACCCCTTATTGAGTCACATTGAAAAGCATGCTTCGAGCCTCAAATTACAACAGCATTTCAAGCCGCTTTATCGTGAATTACAACAGATGGGATACGATGCCGATCTCGATCTAAACGGCAACTTTGACCTTATTCTGCTCAGGCCGTCCAAAAACAAGGCCCAGACACTGGCATGGATGGCATCGGCCATGCTCCAACTCAGAAAGGACGGACAGTTGCTGGTTTGCTGTGCCAATAAGCATGGAGCCAGAAGCTATGAAAAGCGTCTACTTGAACTCAACGGCCATATCAGTAGTGCTTCAAAATCCCGCTGCCGGGTTTTTTCGGCAAAACGTACCTCTGATCTGGATGAATCTCTGGCCGAAAGCTGGATTCAGGAAGGGGCTCCCAGACATATCAGCGCCCTGAACATGCAATCGCAACCCGGCCTGTTTAGCTGGGAGAAAGCTGATTCCGGCACTATATTGCTGCTATCGCATTTGCCTGAACATATGCAAGGTCACGGAATGGATCTGTGCTGCGGATATGGCTTTCTTGCATCCCATCTGCTCAGCAGCAACCCCGATATCAAGCATCTTTTTCTGGTCGACGCCGATCATCAGGCGCTGGATTGCGCCAGCCAGAATCTCGAAACCTTTTCGGATATGACAAGTCTCCACTGGCTGGACGCAACGACTGAGGCATTACCGACACCAGTTGACTGGATTGTCTGTAATCCACCTTTTCATGACAGCCACCAGCAGGATATGGCGTTGGGCCAGGCCATCATCCAGTCTGCATGTAAAAGCCTGGCGCCTGAGGGCAGGCTCTATCTTGTTGCCAACCGCCACCTGCCTTACGAGGCCACCGTGCAGAAGTGCCTGAAACACCAACGCGTTATCACGCAGGAGCGGGGCTATAAGATTATTGAAGGGATAAAATGACGGCATCCGGAAGTGAGCGGCTGGACAGGCTCCTTTCAAGGCTGGGCTATTGCTCCCGCCGCGAGGTACGCAGTTGGCTCAAACAGGGCCTGATCACTATTGATGGCGCAGTAGCACTATCTCCCTCCGAACGTGTCTTCCCCAGGCATGTGCGGGTTAACGAAGAACCCCTTGATCATCCCGATGGGCTGACCCTGATCTACCATAAGTCTCTGGGTTCGGTCTGTTCACGTGCTGACCACGGGCGACTGATTTATGCAGACCTCCCCGAGCGCTGGACGTGCCGCAAGCCTCCACTTACCAGTATTGGCAGGCTGGACAAGGGCACCTCGGGCCTGCTTATCCTGACCGACGACGGCTGGCTCAATCATCGTCTGTCCAGCCCAAAGCATCACATTGTCAAAACATACAGGGTGACGCTGGACAGGCCTCTGACAGGCAATGAACCTGTTCTTTTCCGCAGTGGGACACTAATGCTGGATGGTGAGGACCGTCCTTGCCTTCCCGCCGAGCTGCGCATTTGCGGTGAGAAGGAGGTGGAACTGGCCCTGCATGAAGGCCGTTATCATCAAGTCCGGCGCATGTTTGCTGCAATCAGCAACCATGTTACTTGCCTGGAACGTACGCACATCGGCGCACTGTCATTGTCAGATACCCGTCTGTCTCCAGGCGGATATCAGAACATCGAACCGCAGGAATTACTGGCCTGGATTGAAAAGGAGAGCGCCCCTGAACATTCGGGGGCGCTCTAATGAATAGCTTACAGCTTAATCGTGATGTGACTCGTATTCATCATCATGGTGCTCACGCTTATGCTTGTCATGACGAGAGTCATCGTCTTCGTCATGGTAACGCCCATGCTTACCTTTGTGGTGTTTTTCCTTTTTATACTCATCATGATGTCGATCGTATCTGTCCCGGTGATGTTTTTCATGATATTCATGTCTTCCGTCATCATCGTAATCATGATGCCTTTCATATTTTTCATGCTTGCCACGTGCCTTATACCCATGCCGTTTCATCAAGCGATGCACATGGGCCAGATTACGTCTGGCTGGCTCATAACCGGCGTCAAGGCGAATGGCATGCCTGAAATGCTGCTCCGCCGCTTTGTAGTTGCCCTTCAGCATCAAAGCTACACCTAGGTCGTTGTGGGCGGCAGGATTGGCCGGGCAGTAACGTAGCCCTTCCTCCATCAGATGCACTTTTCTTTCAAGACTACGTGCATGCCTTGCTTCATCAAAGAACCGTTGCCCTTTTCGACAGGCCTTACGGTGGTAACGCTTATCTGAGGTATACACCCTGTCGCTGTGATCCTCGGCCAGAATCGCACCGGCCAGACCGCCGATCACCCCGCCGATGAGCGCTCCTTCAACCGGGCGATCACTTTGCGATCCGATGACCGCACCAGCACCAGCACCAATCATGGCGCCTGTTGTAGCTGCGCGCTCCTGATGAGGAGTCGCACAACCGGATAAAAGCAGAATAGAAATAACCACCAAGGCAAACTTATTCATATTGAACTCCTTTTGTGTTGATTCATATGATGAGGCATAGCCCGCTTCTGACAACGGCAACAATATCCCCCGTTATGGCGCATTCTTTTCGCCATTGAAGATCTTAACTTAACATGCGCCTCATACGGGAAGTGAGACTCGATTCAAGCCCCAGTTCCTTCGGTGACACCTCATACAATGTACTAACGCCGACGCCCTTCAGTGTGAGGTTGCGAGGCGGGCCAATCAGGATATCGCCGGAATAATCACGGATCTTGGTATGAATCAGGCCGTAAACAATCTCGTCGATTAATACCTGGTTGGTCCGGGCAATATTCTGGATGCGTGCCCCCTTATCCATGGCATGGCCAATATAGTCCTGTGCCTCACCGGGGATTTCCTTGACATAGCCGCAGGTGATACCGATGCGGTAATCAAGCGGACCGACCAGTTTTTTGAGCTTCTTGCGGTTGATAAGAATGCTGCGCTTGATCAAGAGTGCCGACAGCACCGCATCAATGGCATGCTCAAATACAGCCATAACGCCGTCACCGAGGCGTTTAACAACTTCCCCGCCAAAATGATTCACTGCCTGCTCGCTGATATCGCAAAACAGGCGGTTTCGCATATAGCCTTTGGTGTGGCCCATGGCGCGCTTGTATTCCGTGGAACCGGCCAGATCGGTAAACATAATGCACTTGTAATGATCCTGTGTCGTAGCGATGACCCGGGCTACATTTTCAATAATCGGGTCAAGATCGAGCGGTTCCCTGTCCAGACGGCTTGCCGGCCTTGCAGCAGCCAATTGTGGTAGTTTGGTAATTTCTCCCGTTGCCATGAGTTCAACGGTTGAGTCTTCCGTCAGTACCTGCTCAATACTGTCTTTTTCTGTTGGTCCAAGCCCGGTAACCACCTTGCCCATCTTGGGCTTGCCTGATTTGGAAGTCGCTTTGGCCATAAATTTCCTCCGCTAGCTATACCCTTCGATCATAACGCAAGCGGTATAAATTCGCTTATTTAACTGCTAAAGGCAATAAAAACTGTGTTCACAGAACGTGAAAAGTCTCCTTTCGCATATCATGCGGCCCAATAACAAAGGCAGCAGCAGAACCTGCGATTATACATACCTCTGCATGCCAATTTCACGCATTTTTTCTGCAAACGCCGGGTGCTCAAATGCTATTTCGCTGATGTTCTCGATCGGAAAGGCTACGGCCTCAATAACGGTTTCAGCAATCACATTTGCCACCGGTGTGCTAAGGCCTGTTGTGGATATTTCCCCCACCACGTCTCCCGCTTTCAATGTGGCGATTGTTTCATCGCCCGTCTCGATATGGACTGATCCTCTGGTTAGCAGATAGAGATGGTAGTTGAATTCCCCCTCTTCAATGAGCTTTTCGCCCGGTGCCAAGGTAACCGTATTGCTTTTCTCAATTAGGCTCTTGCGCGCCTCTTCCGGCAGTGTTTCAAACAACGCATGCGAGGCCATGATGGATGCGAGATTACCGGAGGCAGCCTTGTCTTTTGTCATTGGGAAAACCTCTTCATTTTCAAACATTGGGCTTTCAAAACATACAGGGTTTCATGATAGATAGCCATGCAAAAGCTAAAGTGACCCATATCACAATTGCACAGGGCTGGATTGTTTCCTTGTTTAATTTGTCAAGGAAATGGTCGGGGTGAGAGGGTTCGAACCTCCGACCTTACCGTCCCGAACGGTACGCGCTACCAGACTGCGCCACACCCCGAATACCTGTAAAGGCTGCGCATCATAGGCGCAGCTGAAACTTACATCAAGATGCCCGGTTAAAATGGCCTTCTGGCCGAAAAATCCGCAAGATCGGCAAGTAGCTGGCGTGTTTCCCCATCTCCATCGGAAGGCAATGCCTTTTTGGCCCGATCAGCATAATCTTTCGCCATTTGCATGGCATGGTCCGCACCCTGCTGTTTCGCAACCCGTTCACGAACCCAGTCGCGATCATCCCCTTCATAACAACCGCGTTCGGAGATTTCTTCAACCCGTTTGCCAAGTTCGGCGTCAGCCCGCATGGCATGAATCAGTGGCAAGGTGATCTTGCCTTCTTCGAGATCATGGCCCACTGGCTTGCCAACCGATGCCACCTCGGCGACATAGTCCAGCGCATCGTCCATCAGCTGAAAGGCAACACCCAGACACATGCCATATTCCGCCATTTTTCCCCCCTGCTCCTGGCTCTGGCCGCTGACCCGCGCCCCGACTTCCGCTGCTGCTGAAAACAGTACGGCAGTCTTGCGCTCGATAATTTCCAGGCACTCCTTTTCGCTCATCTGCAAGTGGAAAGTGCGTGCCAGTTGCAGCACCTCTCCTTCTGCAAGCGCATTGGTTACATCGGACATCAGCCGCAGGATGTCCATGTCACCATCACGCACCATCATCTGAAAGGCGCGTGAAAACAGGTAATCACCCACCAGTACGCTGGCCTGATTACCCCATACGCCGTTCGCCGATGGTGCGCCACGACGCTGGTCGGAAGAATCCACCACATCATCGTGCAACAATGACGCCGTATGGATAAATTCAACCACAACAGCCAACGGAATATGTCGGTCTCCCTGATAACCGAACAGGCGCGCAATAATCAGACATAACAGTGGTCGCAGGCGTTTGCCGCCACTGCTGACAATATACTGGCCCATAGCGGGAATCATCATGACATCCGATTGCAGATTATCGTGAATACACTGATCCACGGCCTGCATTTGCGTGCGGTATAGCTCGGTCGCCTGTTGCAAAGGATTTTTATTCGAAGAATTCACGGCTCATGCATCGTAAGCGGGCCGGCGCGAAGGTCAAGCAGAAGGACTGGCAGGCATAAGCCCCAACAACTGCGTTATCCGGATGACCCTAAATTATATGTCCGTGATATCATGAAAAATACGGGCTAGCATGCCGGAATGGAAGTCATTCTTGCATCCGCATCCCCGCGTCGGCTGGAATTATTGCAGGCGGCCGGGCTAGCCGTTGAGGTACGCCCCTCGCGCATCGATGAAACCGCCCGACAGGGAGAATCAGCCAAGGTCCAGGTCATGCGCCTCAGCCAGGCCAAGGCATCTGCCTGCACCGAAAACAATGTACCGGTGATTGCCGCTGATACGCTGGTAGCACTGAATGACAAAGTATTCGGCCAACCTGAAAGTCTTGTTGTGGCAAGGCGTATGCTGGCGCAATTATCCGGTCAGACACATAGCGTTTATACAGGCGTCTGTGTGCGTCTGGGAGAAGCCAGCACAAGTGAGATTGTGCGTACCGATGTGCGTTTCCGCACAATCTCAGCAGAAGAGATCGCCACTTATCTGGCACATAATGATGTGCTCGACAAGGCGGGCGCTTATGCAGTGCAGGCAGGGGCGGCAAGCTTTATCGAAGCTGTGGATGGTCCTCTGGATAATGTCATTGGCTTGCCAGTGCAACATACGCTGAAACTGCTGAATCATCTTGTGGCAGATCAGCCAAACTTCATGAGGACGGCAGCATGAGTACGGAACTGCTTGTTAATATTGCGCCGTTCGAAACCCGTATTGCCCGCGTGGAAAGTGGCCTGGCGGAAGAGATTTATATTGAGCGCGAACGAGAACGCGGACTTAAAGGCAATATTTACAAAGGCCATGTGCAACGTGTTCTTCCCGGCATTCAGGCCGCTTTTGTTGATATCGGCATGGAAAAGGCCGGCTTTTTGTATGCTGGCGACATCACCGCGCCGGAATACCCGGATCCTGATCTGTCTTCTGCCGAGCAAGCTGATGAGGACAATGGCGAAGAGTCCTCTGAAGGCGATGAGATGCAACAGCCTGCGCGTCATGCCACACCATCGATTTCCAGCCTGCTGAAGGAAGATCAGGAAATCATTGTTCAGGTTTCGCGCGAACCCATTGCCTCCAAAGGGCCTCGCCTTACCAACCTGCTCAGCCTTGCCGGCCGCTATCTGGTTTATCTGCCGGGGATTGACCATGTTGGTATTGCCAAGCGACTTGAGGACACGGCGGAACGTGAGCGTCTGATTGCCATTGGGCGCAGTCTGAAGCCTGAACAGGGGGGTCTGATTATCCGCACCGTAGCTGAGGGACACAATGAAGCGGAAATGAAACAGGATCTTGATTTTCTGCTGCGTTTATGGAGCGATATTGAACGCCGCTCCCAGCCTGCAGCTCCGGGCTCCATGATTCATAAGGAATTGAACCTTTACCTCAAGGTGATGCGTGATTATGTCGATGATGAAGTAGAGAAAATTCACATTGATTCGCGTGAGGCATATGAAAGCATGAAAAAGTTTGCCAAGCGCTTTATGCCCGAGGTTTCCAAGCGCCTGTTTTACTATCCCGGAGAGCGCCCGATTTTTGATGTGTATGGCGTTGAGGAAGAAATCAGTCGCGCCCTGAAAAAGAAAATTGGTCTGAGGTCGGGCGGACATATTGTTATTGATCAGACGGAAGCTCTGATTGCCATTGATGTGAATTCCGGCTCTTTTGTCGGTTCCCGCAACATGGAGGAAACCGGCTTCAAAACCAACCTCGAAGCCGTGCACGAGATCGTTCATCAGCTCCGCCTGCGTAACCTCGGCGGCATTATTGTCGTCGATTTTATTGATATGCAGGAAGAGGAAAACAGGGTAAAACTGATGGAAGTACTGGAAGATGCGCTCAGACGTGATAAGGCGAAAACACATATTGTGCAATTCTCCGAACTCGGGCTTGTTGAAATGACCCGCAAACGCACGCGTGACTCTCTTGGCCGCATCATGCTGCAGGAATGCACCCACTGCCAGGGTGTCGGCCATGCCAGAAGCGCAACCACGGTATGTTATCAGCTGTTGCGTGAAGTGGTGGCGGAAGCAAGAGCATACCCCTGCGACAAACTGATGGTGATCGCGCACCCGCAAATCATTGATCTGATGCTGGGAGAAGAGAGCGAAAATGTGGACCGGCTGGAAACGTTTCTCGGCAAACAAATCAGCCTGAAAAGTGATGACGACTTCTCGCCGGATCGCTACGAGGTCGTGCTGCTGTAATTGCTCCAATGCCCCGTTTAAAACCCCCTGATTTACATCTTTATGTGCACATCCCGTTCTGTGCACACAAATGTCACTACTGTGACTTTAATTCACATGTGCGAAACACCCCTCCGTGGAAGAATTATCAGGATGCATTGCTGGCAGAACTGGATTACTGGGCTGCACAGCCACAGTTCCAGCAGCGCACACTGACAACTGTTTTCTTTGGTGGCGGCACACCTTCGCTGGCACCGCCCGCACTGATTGCCGCCGTACTGGATAAAGCGGTATCTGTATTTGCTGTTGAGACGAATGCTGAAATCACACTGGAGGCCAATCCGGGCACAGTTGATGAAGAACATTTCTCCGGCTATAAGGCAGCAGGCGTCAATCGCCTGTCCATTGGCGTACAGAGCTTTGATGATACCGAGTTGAAATGGCTGGAAAGGATTCATAACAGCGCTGAAGCCATCCATGCCTATGAAATAGCGCGCAAGACTGGTTTTGATAATGTCAATCTTGATCTGATGTATGCACTGCCGGATCAGCCTCTGCAGCACTGGCAGCAGCGTCTGGACACAGCGATCCGGCTTGATCCGGAGCATCTGTCCTGCTACCAGCTGACGATTGAGCCGCATACCAGACTGGCTGCAGATCATGCCGCTTCGCCCTATCTCCTGCCGGATCAGGAAGTAGCCCTGGCGTTTTTCACAGCCACGCGCGAGTTACTTGGCAACCATAGTTATGCGGCCTATGAAGTCTCCAACTTTGCCCGGGCTGGCAAGCACTGCCGCCATAATGACGGTTACTGGCTCTATCATGATTATCTCGGTATTGGCGCGGGGGCATCCGGCAAGTGGGATACACCTGATGGCGGGATTTATCGCTACAGCAATAACCGCTCGCCGGAGACGTATATACACAAGGCAGTCACGGATGGAACAGCCATCCACAGCAATGAAAATCTTGATACCCAGCGTGCCGCTGCCGAGGCCGTGTGGCTGGGCTTAAGGCGCATCGATGGAATAAGCCGTGAAAATTTTACCCGCCGCTTTGGAGCCGATGTCTGGCCCATGTTTGAATCACCGCTCCGGCAATGGCGGAATACGGAACATGTTCAACTTGAAGAAACACGCCTGCTTCTGACGCCTAAAGGGCTGCCATTGGCAGACGGCATCGCCGCAAGTGTGCTTTGACATGCTGTTTACCTGACGGACCTAGCTGGCCAGTGTTTTTTGCATAGCCCGTTTGAGCTCTTTGAACTTGTACGGCTTCTGCACAAAGCCAGCCGGCTGTTTGTCCTTGAAACGTTCAGCCAACTTGGCTTCGCCATAGCCGGATGAGATAAGCACCTTCACGCTCGCATTGATTTTCCGCAGCGCATCAAAGGCTTTGTCACCGCTCATCTTTGGCATGGTCAGGTCCAGCAATACGGCTGCGATCTCATCCTGGTGCTGCCGATAAATATCCAAGCACTCGATCCCATCATTTGCCGCCAGTGTTTCAAATCCCATGCGTGCAAGCATGCGGCAGGCGACTGTCTGCACACCCAATTCATCATCAACGACCAGCACCGTGCCGCTGGTCACGAACTGGCCAGTCATGGTTTCTTCCAGGGTCTGTTTTGCCTTGCCTTTCGAAGGCGGCAGGAATACACGGATGGCACTCCCATGCCCCGGCTTGCTGTCAATACAAATGCCACCATGGTTTGATCGCATGATGCCAAGAATAGCGCTCATACCCAGTCCACGGCCGGTAAATTTCGTTGTAAAGAAGGGTTCAAACATATGTTGCAGCGTCTCGTCCGAAATGCCGCAGCCGTCATCCTTTACCTCGACAAAAACATACTGCCCGGACTGAAGCTCTTCCGAACCATAGCAATGCTCGAGGCTACTGGTGTCGGTGAACGTCGATCCTGTCGTGATATTGATAGTCCCACTGGCCTCACCAATGGCCTCGGCTGCATTGGTCAGCAGATTTATGATGACCTGTTCCAGTTGCGCAACATCGAATTCCACCATTGGAATGCCTGAATCCAGATGGTGCTCAAGCTGAATATTCTTGGGGATGGACACCTCGATCAGGCGGGCCATATTCCTGACCAGTTCTGAGAGATTAACCTGCTGAATGATGTAGCGCCCCTGTCCGGCATAGGCGAGCATCTGCCGGCACAGATCGGCAGCATGGCTGCAACCCGTCTCAATATTTCCGAGATGTTCCCGGGATTCTTCGTCGCCATCGATCTGCATTTTCAGCAATTCGGCATTGCCCTGAATGGCTGCCAGAATATTGTTGAAATCGTGAGCAATACCACCGGCTAACACACCCAGCGATTCCAGCCGCTGGGTATGCTCAATCTTTCTCTGAAGCTGTTGTTCGTCTTCCTCCCTGGCCTTGCGATCAGAGATATCGTGAATAACGGCAACAAAATAAACGGCATCTCCACGCCATACTTCACTGCGTTTGATTTCAATCGGGAAGACCGTGCCGTCTTTATGCCTTGCTTCTGTTTCAACGGTTTTATCCATGACCTCAGATGTATGGGTCTCCATGTATCGACGAATATGCCCATCGTGCTCGCCGGCATAGGTCTCCGGCATCAGTATGTTGACACTATTGCCGACCATCTCGTTGGCCTTGTACCCAAACATCTTTTCCAAAACCGTATTGGTAAGCTGAATGATCCCGTACCGGTCTATCGCCACGAGCCCGCCCGGCATGTGGGCCGTGATGGTTCTGAGCCACTCTTCGTTTTCCGCAATCCGGAGTTGCTGCTGTTG
>JBHHXG010000026.1:0-21605 GCA_046756985.1 Mariprofundaceae bacterium
TGCGCCAGTCCAAGTCCTACATTTCCACGCATGGAATAAAGGCAATCTGTCTGGCTGTAAATATTGTCAAATGTGAGCTAAAGTTGCATGATATAAGGCATGCCGCGATTGTTCATAAAACGCCTCATGCCAGATCATGAAAAGATTAAGAATCACAGCCACTTACAGATTTTTGGTAAAGTATTGCATGACCCTGCGCTGTGGCATCTGAACCGGCACTCTGTGGCGAAGGCCTTTTTCATCGGCTTGCTTATCGCGTTTGTTCCGCTGCCGGCCCAGATGATCATGGCCGCAGGCCTGGCCATTCTCGTACACGCCAATCTGCCCATTGCCGTAGCGCTGGTATGGCTGACCAATCCGTTAACCATGCCGCCGATGTTTTACAGTGCCTATCAACTGGGTGCATGGCTTATGGGTATTCCCGAACAGGGTTTCAATTTCGAACTGTCGTGGGAGTGGTTCGGGCAGAGCATGAGCAGCATATGGCAGCCCCTTCTCCTGGGTAGCCTGATATGCGGCATTGCCAGTGGTATCATCGGCTATATCAGCATTCAGTGGATGTGGCGTGTTATGGTAGTACGGCGCTGGAAGAAGCGGCACCATCACAGTCGTGAATCTCTGAAGACAGCGCTGCGCCATGACTCGGATAAGGTAATCTTGTAGCCGGGACATGCCTGTGGTTAATAATTTTTTAACATGAATCGAGGCAAAATACACTGCTAGATATTGACTGACAGACGTTACTGAAAACAGAAACTTGGAGATAATGATGAAACAGCTGATTTTACCACTTGTGCTGGCGCTTTTTCTGCCATTAACAGCACAGGGTTTCGAGTTTGCCGATAAGGCGGAATGGCACTTCAAACGCCTGGACACGAATCACGATAATGTCGTCTCTGAAAAGGAATATATGCACACCGTCAAGGTGCGCTTTGACGGTATTGACACAAATTCGGATGGTGTGCTGAGCTCTGATGAGATGCGTGCGCACTGGCAGACCAAGCAACGGAAAATGGAAAAGTACCTGAATGAAGAAAACGGTGAGCACGATCGCGATTAGTAGATGACAGCTATCTTTCTCAGAGCCGGCCTGCTGAGCAGGCCGGCTTTTTTTATGGGCTGATGACCGATACAGTGGAACACATGTGGGATGATATCAGCCGAGCGATTGAGAAGGCATGTGGACAGCGGTTTGCCATTCGGCACAGGCGCCCGGTCGGTGGTGGCTGCATCAATGCCGGTTACCGGCTTGAAGGCGATGACCAGCGTTATTTCATCAAGCTCAATAGTGCGGATAAACTGGACATGTTTGCCGCTGAAGCCGAAGGACTTGCCGACATGGCTGCAGCCCATGCGGTGCGTGTGCCCGAGCCGGTTTGCTGGGGTACCGCAGGAGACCGTTCATTTCTGGTCATGGAATACATTGAGTTCGGTGGCCGCGTGAAAAATGCCTCCAGCAGGCTGGGTGAGCAGCTGGCGTCCATGCATCGTAAGACTTCCGGCACCTACGGGTGGCACCGCGACAACACCATTGGTTCGACTCCCCAAATCAATACCGTCAGTAATAACTGGGCCAGCTTCTGGCGGCAACACCGGCTGGGTCTTCAACTGGAATTGCTGGCACAAAAAGGCATTGGCGGAAGCCTGCAGCAGAAGGGTCAGAAATTACTGGCTGATCTGAATGTATTTTTTGGCGAGCATAAACCTGAAGCATCATTGCTACATGGCGATCTGTGGGGTGGCAATCAGGCCGTGGATGCGAAAGGTAATCCCGTCATCTTCGATCCGGCTGTTTATTATGGTGACCGTGAGGCCGATATTGCCATGACCGAATTGTTTGGTGGCTTTCCTGCTGCATTTTATGACGCCTATAACACGGCCTGGCCACTGGATTCAGGCTATAGCGTGCGAAAAACCCTCTATAACCTTTATCATATCCTGAACCATGCCAATCTGTTTGGTGGCGGCTATGCCGTTCAGGCCGAAGGCATGATGGACCGTTTGCTGGCCGAGCTGCATTGAGTGTTTTTACTCTGCATCCGCGTCTGCAGGCCGACACGCTGTTTGTAGGGGATTTGCCGCTTTGTACGGTGCGGTTGATGAATCATCGCGCTTATCCATGGCTGATTCTCATTCCGCGCCGGGAAGGTGTCAGTGAACTGCATCAGTTGAATGAGCCTGATCAGCATCAGTTACTTGTGGAAAGCGCACAGGTCTCGAAGGTATTGGAAGAGTTGTTCCAGCCGGATAAACTTAATGTAGCAGCGCTTGGCAATGTTGTGCCGCAATTTCACTGGCATATTGTTGCCCGTTTCAAGGGCGATGCTGCATGGCCCGGCCCTGTCTGGGGCCATGAGGAGTACAGCAAATACGCTGCAGATGAGAAAGAAGCGCTGATTCTGCAACTGCAATGCGCGCTGTTCCCTTCCAAAGGGTGAGGGCAAGCGCATCCAGCCTGTTTCTCGCTGTTCAGAATGATTCTTCTGAACCATGCGCATGGTCTTCCGGTCTTGACATGCTATAATATGTGGACTTCGATACGAAAATATTGCGCACTAACAAATAAGGGGAGGAACTATGCCAATAATGTTCAGAAAAATATGCAGTTCATTGATGATTGTTTCCATGTTGATGATAAGTCTTCCAATGCCCCATGCCTATGCGGCCATGGTTGGTACCGAGCAGGTCGTGCAAGCGCAGTCAACAGGGCATGCGCACGATCAGATTATGGTTTTCCTGGAGCAGGCCGAGGTGCAACAGCAATTGCAGGCTCTGGGTGTTGCGCCCGATGATGCCAAAGCGAGAGTGGCAAGCCTTACTGAAAGTGAGATGAACATGCTGGCAAACAGGATCGAACAGTTGCCGGCGGGCGGGGATGTCGTTGGTACGATAGCAGGGGTCATTCTCATCATCTTTCTTGTGCTGTTGTTTACCGACATCATTGGCGTGACGGATGTTTTCTCGTTCGTGAATTAGCTGATAACCTTCATCCTGTGAAAGAAAGTCATATACTGCGCGCCCGTTTCACCACGGGCGCGCTTTTTTTTGTATTGTTGCTGGGCGGATGTGCAACACCGCAAACCAGAGTTCTGTTGCAAAACAAGCCGCAGGCGATTGCTTCTTCCTCAGAAATTTCTGGCGTGCCGTTCTTCCCACAGAGCAAGTACCAGTGTGGCCCCGCCACTCTGGCAATGACATTGAACTGGGCTGGCGTGAAGGTTACACCTGATCTACTGGTGCCCGAGGTTTTTATCCCGGCAAAGAAGGGAAGTCTGCAGGTGGAGATGATGGTTACCGCCCGTCGCCATGGCACAGTGGCCTATGTGCTTGAGCCTGAGCTGACGGATATATTGACTGAGATCAGTGCCGGTCATCCGGTGATCGTATTTCAGAATCTTGGCCTGAGCTGGTACCCCGTCTGGCATTATGCTGTGGCTGTTGGCTATGATCTGAACAGCCAGTACATCTTACTGCATACAGGCACAGATCAGCGACGCAAGATCTCATTCAAAACATTTGAACACACCTGGGCACGCGGCGGATACTGGGCCATGCTGACTATGCCTCCAGATCGTTTGCCGCAGACTGCCAGGGAAATCCCCTACCTGAAGGCCGCGATAGCCCTGGAGAAAACAGGCAAACCTCAACAGGCTATCCAGGCATATGAAGCAGCACTTGCGCGCTGGCCACAAAGTCTTACGGCACAGATGGGACGGGGAAATGCATATTATACGCTGGGCGACACTCAGAAGGCAGAACAGGCCTTTTATCAGGCGGCATTGGATCATCCCGAATCTGGCGCCGCCTTTAATAATCTGGCCCAGACTTATGCAGATCAGAAGCGCTACCGGGAAGCGCTGGCTGCCGCCGAGAAGGCCGTCAAACTGGATTCCGCCTCGGCCATTTACAAAGAAACATTGAAGGATATCCGGACCTTAATCGAAAGAACATCTGCAACGCGCTGATTCTGGTTCGGGTGCTCTGTGTTACTGTGAATTGCTGGCTGTAAAGATGCTGCGCCTGGGTGCAGGGTAGCCTTCAATGGTGTGGCTGGAATCACCCGGATCGAGAAAATCGTTCAGTGACTCAAAGCGCATCCAGTCTGTTTTCCGCTGCTCGTCGGTCGTGGTGGCTGAAATATCAACACACCGGATGTTCGCAAATCCTGCGCGGGCCAGCCACAGTTGCAGCATTTTTACCGAAGGAATAAACCAGACATTGCGCATCTTGGCATAGCGTTTCTCTGGGACTAGGCAGGTGGTTTCGTTGCCATCGACAATCAGCGTTTCCAGCACCAGCTCACCACCATCATTGAGCAGCCCTTTCAGCTCAATCAGGTGGTCAATCGGCGATTTGCGGTGGTAGAGGATGCCCATCGAAAACACCGTATCGAAGCAGGCCATGTTAGCTGGCATATGTTCGATACCTGCCGGCAGCATAAATACAGGGGCATCGGGTTGGTAGCGCTTTACCGTCGCAAAATGCATCGAGAACAGTGGCGCGGGGTCAATGCCGAGTACGAATTTCGCATTTGCTCCGAGCATGCGCCAGAGGTGGTAACCGGAACCCGAACCGACATCGAGCACGGTGCGCCCTTGTAGTGGAATGATTGCGTCCTTCAGCCGGTTCCATTTCCAGTCCGAACGCCATTCGGTATCAATATGGACACCGAAGATGTCAAACGGTCCCTTGCGCCATGGATGCATCTGTTTCAGTGCGGCCTCAATGGCCTGCCCGGACATATCCGTGTCTTCAGCTCTGCCGACCTTCACCGCTGAGGCATTGAAATCCATAATGGAGGGGGTGACGTCGGGCAGTGCATCGAAGCCAGCCTGCCAGCGCGATAAATCACCATGCCTGAGGATTTTCTCCCATTCCTGCTCGTATAGTGCCATCAATTCATTGCTAAAGGCTGCCAGCGAGGAATGGGTCAGATGATGGTGCAGCCGTGTTGCTTCGGCCTGTTTGTAGGTCTTCATTTCTCGGCAATCATCGAGATAAAATTGAAACACTGAAACCAGGTGTTGGATTCGGAAAAGCCGGCCTGTTTCAGGCGAGTATGGTGTGTGTCCTCGGTTTCCGGAATCAGCACGTTTTCCAGTGCCGTGCGTTTGCGGCTGATTTCCAGTTCCGAATAGCCCTGTGCGCGTTTGAATGCTTCATGTAATTCGTTTTGCCGCTGATTCTCCTCTTCATCTTCAAAAGCGATTTTTTCAGACAGAATCAGCACACCGCCGGGCCTTAATTCCTGACAAATCTTCTCCAGCAGTCCAAGGCGTTTTTCTTTTGCCACGAACTGCAGTACGAAGTTCATCACCACCACCGAGGCGTTGTCGATTTCGGTATCAAGAATATCCTGACAACGAATCTCCACGGTCTTATTTTGAATGGCGTCTTTCAATATCTCTTTGCAACGGTCGATCATGGCAGGGGAGTTATCCACGCCGATAATGCTGCAATCCTTACCTGCGCAGCCACGGTTCAGGGCCATCGTTGCTGCACCCAAAGAGCAGCCCAGGTCATAAAGATTGCTGCCTTCCTGCGCATACTGATGGGCCAATAGCTCCACCATTTGTAATGTTTGCCCGTATCCCGGCACGGAACGGTGGATCATGTCGGCAAATACCGATGCCACCTTGTCATCAAAGGTGAAAACACTGCTGTGGGTTTCAGTGGTATAAATGGCGTCGCGGCTCATACCTGAAACCTGAATGAAAACAGCGGTAGGGGGGAATGGTTACGAGTCATGGGCTTTCTAACCACTGGCTTCTGATATCGTACATACCTTCACCTTGCTTCAAATGATCTGCTACGTTCCCTTTTTCAACACCAGATAACCAATGATTCCCGAGGCAAATGAAGCGATAAGTATGGCAAGTTTATCTGTATATTGAAAAATATGGTCATCTTCAAAAGCCAGCGAACTGATAAACAGGCTCATGGTAAATCCGATACCGGTTAATATGGACACCCCATAGAATTGCACCCAATTACTGTTTCTCGGAAGCTCCGCCAGCCCGAATCTGATCACCAGCCAACTGAAACCGAAAACGCCGAGTTGCTTGCCCATAAATAGCCCCAGCATAATACCCAGCGGTACCGACCCTCCCATTTGGCCAAGCGATATTTGCGTGATATTGACGCCCGCATTCACAAAGGCAAATAAGGGCAAGATGAAAAAGGCTACCCAGAAATGCAGATTGTGTTCGATCTCTTTTACAGGTGAAATAGGTTGGTTGTTTTCATCTTTTGCATTTAGTGGGATGGTAAATGCCAATGCAACACCTGCCAATGTGGCATGAACGCCTGATTTAAGAACGCTCACCCACAATATTGCGCCGACAATGAAGTAAGCAGCTTTTTTCGAGACGCCAAACAGATTGAGCGTGATTAAGACTGCTAAAGCAACGCCTGCAATGGCAACAGATAACATGGATAGCTCGGCAGTATAAAATAGAGCAATAATAATAATTGCTCCCAGATCATCCATAATAGCTAATGCCATCAAGAATATTTTGAGTGAAACCGGAACCCGGTTACCCAACAGCGAAAGGATAGCCAATGCAAATGCAATATCCGTAGCAGTAGGGATGGCCCACCCATTTACAGCAATCGAGTTGCTCTGGTTAAATATCAGATAGATGGCCGCGGGGACAACCATGCCGCCAATCGCAGCAATACCAGGCAATGCTGCCTGGCCCAGAGATGATAATTCACCTTCCAGCACTTCCCTTTTCACTTCCAGGCCAATTAACAAAAAGAAAACAGCCATCAGACCATCATTGACCCAATGGTAAAGTGACTTATCGAGATGCAATGCACCAACCCGTATCCCTACAGGCATATGCAAAAATGATTCATACAATGCTGACATGTCCGTATTACTTAAAATCAGCGCCAGAACAGTTGCAAATATCAGCAAAATGCCACTTGCTGATTCTTTCTGTATGAATTCTTCGATGCGTTTCATTTAATAGCCTTCTCTCCAAGTCTTGTAGAAGCTGTATTCACCGGGGCCAAAAAGCTGTGCCGATAATTCTACAGTCTTTGCCCGTATCTGTATCCGGAATGGTTAAAAATCCGATACTATCGTGCCGCCGAAAGAAACTTTTAGTGTAATGTTTCTGACACCACCGGGATGTGCTGTTGTCGTAGTTTAGTTTTCAGCAAAAGGTAGCCCAAAGCAAACGCTGCTTCGTTTCTGCTGGTAATTTACGGCGCTACCTCCAGAGAACACTGCTGCTTACGCCTTTTTGAAGAAGCAGGTTTTGAGCACAAGGGTGGATTTGCCGATACGGCATTCGATCTGATCATCGTTGGAAGTCAGGCGAATGCCTTTGATCACGGTGCCGCGTTTCAGGGTTTTGGACATACCCTTGACCTTCAGATCTTTGGTCGGCATCACTGAATCGCCATCGTTAAGTTCGTTGCCATTGCAATCTTTTGCGCTCATTTCTCTCTCCGGATAAAATAAAGGGCCGCGGTTTGGCGGCCCTTGCAGACTTTGTTGATCAGTTCGCAGGCAGGTCCGAATGGCCTGTCAGATATTCATCTACGGAGCGGGCGCATTTGCGACCCTCGTTGATGGCGCGCACAACAAGCGACTGGCCGCTGCGCATATCGCCGGCGGCAAACACCTTATCAAGGCTGGCCTTGAAGTCGCTGGTGTTGGCTGCAACATTGCCTCGCCCGTCTTTCTCGACGCCCAGCTCATCAATCATGCCTTCATGCACAGGATGCAAGAAGCCCATGGCCAGCAGTACCAGATCGGCTTTGAGCGTGAATTCACTGCCTTTGATTTCGCTCATCTTCCACTGGCCATCATCACCCTGTGTCCACTCAACGCGCATGCAATCAATGCCGGTGACTTTTCCGTCTTCACCGATGAAGCGTTTCGTCGTAACAGAGAAATCACGCTCGCAGCCTTCTTCCTGCGAAGTGGAAGTGCGCATTTTCATCGGCCAGTTCGGCCAGGTGGTCAGCTTGTCCGGAGATTCCGGCGGCGCGGGAAGAATCTCAAGTTGGGTGACGGATTCAGCACCATGCCGGTTGGATGTGCCGATGCAGTCGGAGCCCGTATCACCGCCTCCGATGACAACCACATATTTTCCCTCGGCAGAAATCCACTCTTCATCCGGAATCTGATCACCCAGCACACGCTTGGTGTTCCTGCTTAAGAGTTCCATCGCAAAATGGATGCCGGACAATTCACGGCCTTCAATCGGCAGATCGCGTGGTTTTTCAGCGCCACCGGTCAGGACAACCGCATCGTATTCATCGAGCAGTGATTTGGCAGGAATATCCACCCCGATATGAGTATTGGCACGAAAGTCCACACCTTCGGCACGCATCTGCGCCAGCCTGCGGTCAATAATGTGTTTCTCGAACTTGAAATTCGGAATGCCGTAACGCATCAGTCCGCCGATACGGTTTTCCTTTTCAAAGACAACGACATCATGGCCAGCGCGTGCCAGTTGCTGGGCGCAGGCGAGTCCTGCCGGACCGGAGCCGACAACGGCAACCCTCCTGCCGCTCTTGTGCGCGGCAATTTCGGGGACAATCCAGTTTTCTTCCCAACCCTTTTCGACAATGGCCAATTCAATGCTCTTGATGGCAACCGGTTCATCAATGAGATTCACCGTGCAGGCCTCTTCACAAGGAGCAGGGCAGATGCGTCCGGTGAACTCAGGGAAATTGTTTGTCGAATGCAGCACTTCCAATGCTTCACGCCATTTGCTGCGGTACACCAGATCATTCCAGTCCGGGATAATATTGTTAAGCGGACAGCCGTTGTGGCAGAAGGGGATACCGCAATCCATACAGCGGGCCCCCTGCATGGTCATATCCGTAGGCAGCTTCGAGAACTCTTTGAAGTGCGTAATCCGGTCGGCAACGGGGGCATAGGAGAGCCCCTCGCGGGCATATTCCTTGAATCCTGTCGGCTTACCCATGGACATGCTCCTTGCCAGCTTCTGCTTTCATTTCCGCTTCGATTTCTGACAGAGCACGGCGGTAGTCCACCGGCATGACCTTGACGAATTTGGGCAGGAATGCCTCCCAGTGATCCAGAATGTTGCGGGCTACGCCTGAGTTTGTGTAGTGAATATGCCGCTCAATCAGGGTGCGCAGAATATGCCGGTCGTTCTGGGTTAACGAGTGCCTGATATCAACGCGCCCATGCGTTTCCAGATCAGGCCCCTGATGATCCAGTTCCTCCAGGGCATCGGCTTCCGATGCGACAGGTTCGAGCTCCACCTGGGCCATATTGCAGCGGCTCTCAAACGTGCCGGATTCATCCAGTACATAGGCGATGCCGCCGCTCATGCCGGCTGCGAAATTGCGGCCTGTTTCACCAAGCACGATAACCGTGCCACCTGTCATATACTCACAGCCATGATCGCCAACGCCTTCCACAACGGCGACCGCACCGGAATTTCTTACAGCAAATCGCTCACCGCCAATGCCACGGAAATAGCATTCGCCGGCAATGGCGCCGAACAATACCGTATTACCGACAATAATGTTTTCTTCTGGCGTGATGGTTGATTTCTCTGGCGGATAAATCGCAATGCGTCCACCCGACAGGCCCTTACCAACGTAATCGTTGCCTTCGCCAGCCAGATCAATGGTCACGCCACGCGCCAGCCATGCGCCAAGCGACTGGCCGGCCGTACCCCTAGCCTTGATGACGATGGTATCCTCAGGCAAGCCAGCATGGCCATATTTTTTTGCCACCTTGCCGGAAAGCATCGTGCCGAAGCTGCGATCGACATTGCAGATATCCGTTTCAATCACCACCGGTGTCTTGTCATCCAGGGCCGGTTTTGCCTGCTCGATCAGCTTGTTGTCGATCAGTTTGTCCAGACCATGATCCTGTGCTTCGCAGTGATACACAGCTGTGCCTTTGGCATTCACCTGATGCAGCAGCGGTGATAAATCCAGCCCCTGTGATTTCCAGTGGCGGATGGCATCGTTGGTATCCAGCATATCAGTGCGGCCAATCATTGCGTCAAATGTTTTGAAACCAAGCTCGGCCATGATTTCACGCATTTCCTCGGCGACAAACATGAAATAATTGACCACGTCTTCCGGCTTGCCGACGAATTTCTTGCGCAGTTCGGGGTCCTGTGTCGCCACACCGACCGGGCAGGTGTTCAGATGGCATTTGCGCATCATGATGCAACCCTCGGCCACCAGTGCGATAGTGCCGAAAGCCACTTCGTCAGCGCCGAGCAGGGCGGCAATCACAACATCGCGGCCGGTGCGCATCTGGCCGTCTGCCTGCAGGGTCATACGGCCACGCAATCGGTTAAGCACCAGCGTCTGCTGTGTTTCGGCCAGACCAAGCTCCCAGGGGCTACCGGCATGTTTGATGGAGGTGAGCGGGGAAGCACCGGTGCCTCCGTCATGGCCGGCAATCACCACATGATCGGCGTGCGCCTTGACCACGCCTGCCGCAATCGTGCCAACACCGATCTCGGAGACCAGCTTCACCGAGATATCGGCATCGGTGTTCGTATTTTTCAGGTCGAAAATCAGCTGCGCCAGATCTTCAATCGAGTAGATATCGTGATGCGGCGGGGGAGAGATCAGGCCCACGCCCGGCGTGGAATGGCGAACGCGGCCAATGCGCTGATCCACCTTGTGGCCCGGCAGTTGACCGCCTTCCCCCGGCTTGGCGCCTTGCGCCATCTTGATCTGAATCTGGTCGGAATTGGCCAGATACTCGGTCGTCACACCGAAACGCCCGCTTGCCACCTGTTTGATGGCAGAGCGCATCGAATCACCGTTTTCAAGCTGTTCAAAGCGTTCCGGTTCCTCACCGCCTTCACCGGTATTGGATTTGCCGCCCAGCCGGTTCATGGCTATCGCCAGCGTCGAGTGCGCTTCGTGTGAAATAGAGCCGAAGGACATCGCGCCGGTGACAAAGCGTTTGACGATGTTTTCAGCCGGTTCGACTTTATCCAGCGGAATAGGTTTGCTGTCTTTGAACTTGAACAGGCCACGCAAGGTCATCAGGCGGCCTGACTGATCATTGATGAGCTTGGCATATTCCTTATACAGGGCGTAGTCGCCTTTGCGGACTGAGTGCTGAAGCTTGGTAATGGCTTCAGGTGTCAGCGTGTGTTCTTCACCACGAATACGCCAGGCGTATTCACCACCGACATCCAGTGCATTTTTGTAGATATGCGCATCGCCATAGGCGGCACGATGCCGGCGCGCAGCCTCTTCGCTGACCTCGGCAAGGCCAACGCCCTCGATCTGTGTCGGTGTGCCGGTGAAATACTTCTCAACAAAGCCGGAGGCGAGCCCAACAGCCTCATAAATCTGGGCGCCGCAGTATGATTGATAGGTCGAGATCCCCATCTTGGACATGACCTTGAATATGCCCTTGTTAACAGCCTTGGTGTAACGGGTTTTGACTTCCTCAAGCGAAAGCTCATCCGGCAATTGTCCGGTTCTCTGCATGTCGAACAGGGTTTCAAAAGCCAGATACGGGTTAATGGCTTCCGCACCATATCCGGCCAAGGTCGTGAAATGGTGCACTTCGCGGGCGGAGCCGGTTTCAATCACCAGACCCGTTTCTGTGCGCAAACCTTCACGGATCAAATGCTGGTGTACTGCTGAAGTAGCCAAAAGTGCCGGAATAGGGATGTGGTCAGCGTCAATCGTTCGGTCGGAAAGGATGACGATGTTGTAATGCTCATTCACTGCATCTTCAGCCTGCCTGCACAGGCGATCCAGGGCTGCTTCCATACCGGCCGCACCCTGATCCGCCGGATAACACATCGACAGGGTGGTCGTGCGGAATTTGCCATCGGTATAGCGTTCAATATGGCGTACTTTTTCCAGATCAATATTGGTCAGAATGGGCTGATGCACTTCCAGGCGCATCAGGGGAGCCTCTTCTTCAATGCCAAGAAGATTCGGGTTTGGTCCAATGATGGATGTCAGGCTCATCACCATTTCCTCGCGGATCGGGTCAATCGGCGGGTTGGTGACCTGTGCAAACAGCTGGCGGAAATAGCTGTACAGGGGTTTGGAGCGATTGGAGAGGACGGACAGCGGTGAGTCATTGCCCATCGAGCCAATTGGCTCCTGTCCGGAAACTGCCATCGGCGTCATCAGGAACTTGATATCTTCCTGTGTATAGCCAAAGGCCTGTTGGCGGTCGAGCAGGGTTTTGTGATTGGGGGCCATGGTCGGAATTTCTTCCGGCAGTGATTCGAGCTGGATTTGTGTTTCGGCAAGGATCTTCTGATAGGGCTTTGCGCCGGCCAGCTCATCTTTCAGCGCCTTGTCATCAATAATACATCCGGCTTCCAGATCAATCAGGAACATTTTACCCGGCTGCAGACGCCATTTCTTGACGATTTTTTCTTCCGGGATATCCAATACGCCCATTTCAGAGGCCATCACAACAAGATCATCATCTGTAATCAGATACCGGGCGGGGCGCAGGCCATTGCGGTCCAGTGTGGCGCCGATCTGACGGCCATCGGTGAAGGCAACGGCAGCCGGGCCGTCCCAGGGCTCTATCAGCGCTGCATGGTGCTCGTAAAACGCCCTGCGTTTTTCATCCATCAGTGTATTACCGGCCCATGCTTCCGGAATCAGCAGCATGGCGGCATGGGCCAGCGGATAGCCTCCCATGGTCAACAGTTCCAGTGCATTATCGAAGCAGGCGGTATCGCTTTGCCCCTCAGCAATCACCGGCCAGAGCTTGGCAAGGTCATCGCCCAACAGCTTCGATTTCATTGAATGACGGCGGGCGTTCATCCAGTTGATGTTGCCACGCAATGTGTTTATTTCACCATTATGGGCAATCATGCGGAACGGGTGCGCCAACTCCCAGGCAGGGAAGGTGTTGGTTGAGAAACGCTGGTGCACGAGCGCCAGCGCACTGGTCATGCGCGCATCGCGCAGGTCTTCATAATAGGCGCCAACCTGGTGCGAAAGGAACATGCCCTTATAGACGATGGTGCGGCTGGACATCGAGGCGAAATAAAAATTAGCCTCGTCCTCAAAGCCAAGCGCATCAATCCGGTTGCGGGCAACACGGCGCAGCACATAGAGCTTACGTTCAAACGCATCCTGATCGGCACAGTTTTTACCCTTGCCGATAAACACCTGGCGAATGACAGGTTCACAGGCTGTCACGCTCTCCGGGAGATCGGCATTAACCGCGTCGCAGGGCACATCACGCCAGCCAAGCAGTGTCTGCCCCTCGTCAGCGATGGCCTGTTCGGTGATATGCTCACATTGTCTGCGGTGGTCCGGGTTTTTCGGCAGGAATACCATGCCAACGCCATATTCACCTTCAGCCGGAAGCTCAATATCCATATCCGGGGTCACGGCGCGGAAAAAAGCATCAGGAATCTGGATCAGGATGCCAGCACCGTCACCCTCTCTTGGGTCGGCGCCAGCAGCGCCCCGGTGGGTCAGACGGAGAAGAATCTCGAGACCCTGCTGGATAATCCGGTTGCTTTTCTGATTCCTGGTATGTGCAACGAAGCCAACGCCACAGGCATCATGCTCATGTCCGGGATCATACAAACCTTGTTTTGCTGGCAGCTGACTCATCTATTACCTCTGTTCACTATCAATGATGCAATCTCGTTCGCCTTTCGATTGCTGTAATGGCGGTACTGCAAGCACCATTCCCCATCATCCATTCAAGCTGGAAAAGCGGGTTGCGCAATATAGCGAAAATGCGCCGCTTTCTCTACCCCAGAGAAACCCACCGGATCGAGTTTTATCGATATATACTGCAGGGCGGCAACTTGAGGGAATGTAAAGATTGTGGCTACATTGGCGCTATGAAAATAAAACCGGAACAGACAGAGCAGGATGCAGCAGCCTGGACGCGGGCCATGCTTTATGCCCGGGCCTATCCGCCAGAAAATGTATATCTGCTCGCTGCGCTGGAGGATGTGCAGACAGCTTTCGCTTATGTGCCACCGGACTCGCTGGATGTCCTTGCCGGCCACTTTGGCTGCGATGCCGGGAGTATCGAGGCTCAACTGCTCAGCTTCGGTCTGTTCAGCCTTACGCCGCCGCCAGCGCACCAGATTCGTATCTGTCAGGGCCCGGTTTGTATGGCCTGTGGGGGCAAGGATTTGTTTGCAGCGGTGGCAGACCTGAACAGGGATGAGGATTTTAGTGTGATTTCCAGCCACTGCCTTGGTATGTGTGATCACGCCCCTGTGATGAAGGTGGATGACAAGCCGGTTATCAACGCTGATCTAGAACAGCTCGAGCAGGAAATCACCGCCTTGAAAAGCTGATTTTATACTGACACCTGACGTCTTGTACGCGACGGCAGAGGCAACGGGTGCGTTTACGGCTGCAGGTGTTTGGCCATGATCGACAGCGCCAGACGCCGGGGAACAATTTTTTGCAGACTCCATAGCAGCCTGTGCCTCAAACCGGGAACACAGTAACCGCCACCACGCCGCAAGGTGTCCAGGGAAGCAGTAACAACGGTGGTGGCAGATGTTCTGAAGACGCTGCCCATACGCTCCGGCATGCCAGACACGTCCCGGAAGCCGGTTGGCGACGGGCCTGGCGCAAGTGTCACAACAGGAATATCTGTTTCTGCACGCAGTGCCTCGCTCCAGTAAGTCAGACCAGCCTTGGCGGCTGCATAGGTACTCATATGCGGTAACGGGGTTTCCCCGGCCAGTGAAGACACGTTAATAATAAAGCCCCGGTTTTTAATCAGGCGCGGCAACAGGGCATGCGTGAGCCGGACAGGAGCGATCAGGTCGGTTTCAAGCACATCTGCCTGGAGTGCAATCTCACCCTGTTCAAACAGGCCCCAAACGCCAAAGCCGGCATTGTTGATGAGCCCGGAAAGTGCTGTTTCATGGGCGGTCTGTTCAATCAGTAACTCAATACCGACCTGTGTTGCCAGATCAGCGGTTATACAGCAATGTCTGTCAGGATGTTTCAGGGCACCGAGCGTCAGTTGCAGGCGGGCCTTATCCCTGCCATGCAGAATAAGACGGTACTCCAGAGGCTCCAGCTGGCGTGCAAATTCATGGCCAAATCCCCCTGATGCGCCGGTAATAAGAACGCTACGCATCTGTACTCCAGGCTCCGTACCGCAGGGTTGCGCCCCAAATAATGCCATAGGGCGTTACTCGTCGTTTATTTGGAATCACCAAACCTTCCTCCTCGCGCCTTGTCTGACCTCATTTGGGGCTGCAACGATATGCACCAACAGATATTAGCAGGCCCTAATGTGGAGCATGCTTCGCTGGCGCCTGTCAAAACGGGCGATTTCATTTACGCCGCATGATTCCAGCATGGCCAGACAGGTATCCATCGCATGCCCGACCTCGCCGGGCGCATGGGCGTCCGAGCCAAAGGAAAACGGAACGCCTATCTTTGCCGCACGGGCAAGGATGCGGCCATGGGGATAGACTTCATTGACCGGTTTTCTCAGGCCTGCGGAGCTGATTTCCAGAGCTGCGCCGGATGCCTTGACGGCCTCAAGCATGGCTTCTTCCGCGTCCCTGACCTTCTGACTGGGCAATGACGGGCGATGACCGAACTTCTTGATCAGATCGGGGTGTCCGATGATATCAAACATGCCGCTTGCGGCCGAACGGGCCACAAGTTCGTAGTAGGCGCAGTAGGCATCGTCGATATTACGGCCTTCCCACTGATCCAGGTCATCCTCATTGTCGAAGCCCCAGTCGCCGATGTAGTGCACCGAGCCGATCACATAATCCCATGCGTAAGAGTCAATCATTTCCTGCACATAGTCTTCCATACCGGGGTGAAAATCCGCCTCCAGGCCGATGCGGACCGTCAGCCTGCCGGCAAACCGGTCCCGGACCGCCTCCACCTCGTCGAGGTAATCGGGCAATTCTCTCCGTTGCATGCGCCATGCCTTGTCAAAGCCATCGGGCATCGGCGAGTGGTCGGACATGCCGATTTCCTGCAATCCGATCTGTATCGCCGCAGCGGCATATTCATGCACATCACCGATGGCATGATGACAGCGGGGGGTATGCATGTGGTAATCGGGTACGGGAGCATAGCGCATGGTTCAACGCTAGCACTGCCAAGGCAGGGGCGTGAAGAACAAAGCGCTGTCCGTGACGTTGACAGCGAAAAGGAAATCATGAAACTTCGCGCTCCCTGCGCGGGATCATCAGAAGACCGTTAGGGATATGCGCCTATAGCTCAGTTGGTAGAGTAGCGGACTTTTAATCCGTGGGTCCCAGGTTCGAGTCCTGGTGGGCGCACCATTCATATTGACGCGGCAGGGGTTTCGCATATGCTTCGCCGCGCTTGTCCCGGGTCCCCATCGTCTAGTCGGCCTAGGACACCGCCCTTTCACGGCGGCAACAGGGGTTCGAATCCCCTTGGGGACGCCATTACAAGCCTACATTCAAAGTTTTTTATTCGCTGGAAGCCGGCAGGGCAGGGATTTCCACATCAATAGACGGACCGCTCAGGCTTTGCAGAAAAGCGATCAGCTGCCGTATTTCATCTGCATTTAAATGCAAGGGTTCAAGTGGGTTGTTATCGGCAGGCCGTTCGCCGCCCTGATTATAGAAATGAATGACTTCCAGCAGCGTTTTTTTGCTTCCCGTATGCATATATGGAGAGGTTCTGACGATCTGTCTCAGTCCGGGAGTTCTGAATGCATTATGGTCTTCCGGGTTGCCGGTTACTTCAATATGGCCCGGATCAACACTGTTCAGCCCCGTGTTATGGTAGCGGAAATCACTGAAATAAGGCGGTGCGTGGCAGGTGATGCACTTTGCCTTGCCGATAAATATCTGGAAGCCGGCCCTGGCTTCATCGGTAAGTGATGACTCGTTTTCATTGACCCAATGGTCAAATGCCGTATCCCGTATCACAATGGTGCGAACAAAGGTGGCCAGCGCTTGTGCAATATGCCTTGTGGTGAACTGATCTGTATCAAACAGCTGATGGAATTGTCTGCGATATGCGTCCATAGCCCGAATTCGGGCTATAATTTCCCTGTCTGTCTGCAAGGGCATATCAACCCGTGAAGTCAGATGTTGCTCAATGGCTTCTTCCAGTGTTTTTGCCCGTCCGTCCCAGAAAAACGATGTGCTGTAGGCGATATTAATCAGGCTGGGAGTATGGCGCACCAGGGCTTGATGTGTTCGCCTTGTTCGCGGCAGTGCATCGGCCCAGCCGAGCCCGGGATGATGGCAACTTGCGCATGAGACCGAACGGCTAGCGCTGATTCGCGGCTCGAAAAACAGCTGCCGGCCCAGTTCGACTTTCTCATCAGAATAGGGGTTGGTGTCGGGAAAGACAGGAGCTGACAGTTTCCATATCGACAGGTCTGGCACAGGTTGATTCTTGGTCTGGACATCATTTTCTGTTGCGCACACCAATGTTGGCAACAGCATCAGGTACAGAACAAGGCATGCATGGGCGGTGCACAAGCGTGTCATTGCGTATTTCAAATCAGCCTCCGCAGCTTTGTTACGCTCCCTGCCTGTCCCCTGGAAACCGATATTAACAGGCTGGGGGCATTTGAAAAGGCTGTTGGACAGAGTGCTTCCGGTGGGCTCAAGTCTAATCCGGATAGATGAGCGGATCGGCCTTCGATAATGCGGCAAAGCCTTGTCTGCGGAACCGGCACGAATCACACTGGCCGCAGGGAGCGCCGTCGGGCAGAGGATCGTAGCAGGAGTGTGTCAGGCGATAATCAAGGCCAAGTTTTAACCCCAGAGCAATGATTTCAGATTTACTCATTTGAATGAGCGGGGTGGAGATATTCAGGGAGGTCCCTTCAACACCTGCCTTGGTGCCCAGCAGAGCCGCTCTTTCGAAGGCGGCGAAAAATTCCGGCCGGCAGTCAGGGTAGCCGGAGTAATCAATAATATTGGCGCCGATGACGAGCTGCGTGGCTCCGATTGTTTCCGCCAGACCGGCAGCAAGGGAAAGAAAAATCAGATTACGGGCCGGTACATAGGTCACGGGAATGTTGCCGTCATCCTGCCGGTTCTTCGGCACGTCCACATTGTCTGTCAGGGCTGAATGACCGATTGTCGTCAGATCAACGACAATGACGCGATGATTGCGAATACCCAGCGATGTGGCGACATCGGCAGCCGCCTTCAGTTCAACCCGGTGCCGCTGGCCATAATCAAAGGCGACGGTGTGGCAATGCCAGCCTTTCTCTCTGACTGCCCAGGCCAGCGCCGTGCTGGAGTCCAGGCCTCCCGATAAAAGCGCAACGGCTCTGGTTGTTTGGTCCGTCATACGCCGCTTGTCTCCGCACCCCAGATATATTTATGTTGCTGCAGTTGCAGGCGAACGGGAAGACGGTCCTCCAGTATCCACCGGCTCAGTTCGTGCGCTTCAAGCCGTTCCCATGCCGGAGACATGAGAACAGGCAGATCTGGCCTGAACAGCTGGTGTTCATGCATACACTCAACAGCCCAGTCATAGTCTTTTTTACCTGTCAGTACGAACTTGATTTCATCTCCGACTTTCATCTGAGTCAGGTTATCCCAGCGGTTGTGCTTCACTTCTCCACTGCCAGGCGTTTTGATATCCAGAATACGGCGGATGGCAGGGTGAACAGGGGTAATATCATAGACGCCGGATGTTTCAAGCTGAACCATGGGCAGGGTTTCGGCTAGCTGCTCAAGCAGAGGCAGGCAGTTTCGCTGTGCCAGTGGCTCGCCGCCTGTCACCAGTGTCAGGGGCAGTCCTCGTTGTCTGATACTTTCGGTGACAGCATCTATGTCCATTGCTTCGCCGCTATCGAGAGGAATGGCCTGCGGCGTGTCGCAATAAATACAGTGGAGGGGGCAGCCGGCCAGACGGACAAAGGTGCAGGGGGTGCCGGCAAGCGTGCTTTCCCCCTGAATGCTGTCATAGATCTCATATATACGGACAGTAGAAGGATTTTTCAGAGCTATTTTTTAGTCCTCTTTCCCAGCTTGTAGAGTTCGATGCGGGCATGTTCCGCTGCTGTACTGTCCGGATACTCCCGCGTCAGGCGCTGAAATACCGCTTTCGCGTCACCTGGACGCTTCAGCTCCTGATATACCTTGCCGAGCTTGAATAATGCGGCGGCATGTTTGCCACTTTTTGGATAATCGGTGACAACTTTTTGAAAAGGGCGGATTGCTTTATCCGGTTTATGTTGTGCGTAATAACTTTCTCCCAGCCAATACAATGCCTGGTCGGTGTATTCGCCATCCGGATATTTGACAGTCAGCAAGGCGAAGGCCGCGGCGGCTTCGTCATAACGGCCGCTTTTTAAGGCAAGGTAGGCTGCCGTATAGCTGTTTTCCTCGCTTTCAGGTGGAGGCTGAGGCGGGCTCTGGATGCTCTTGGTGATGGACGATTCAATGCGGTCCAGTTTCTTTATCAGCTTGGGTTCTTTTGCGGGGGCAGGCTTGCGGCTTGCCTGTTTAGGTTTTGCTACAAGCGACTTTTTCAGGCGCTCAAAGCTGGCTGAAAGCGCCTGCACTTCTGCTTCCTGGCGCCGTGTCTGGTTCTCAAGCCCGGCCAGGCGTTGTGACAGGGTCTCAACGAATGCTTGGGTCTCGGTTTGTTTGCTTTGTATCTGGGCAAGCGATTGCCTGATGGCAGCGCTGTCCTGTTGCCACTGCTCTGCCTGTTTTCCTGCACATCCAGCCAGCGTCAGGCAGCCCACAAAGACAACGGCCATCGGGAATCCCGATGGCCGTCGAAGATTATCCGGCAACAGATTACTTGCGGGTAACAATATCCGCACGGCGGTTCTGTGCCCAGCAGGCCTCCCCGCTACCGGTGCATGCCGGCTGTTCCTCACCGAATGACACTGTATCGATACTCGAAGCGCTTGCACCCTTCGAGACAAGGTAATCCTTGACGCTGTCGGAACGGCGCTGGCCTAGCGCCAGATTATACTCCCGGCTGCCACGCTCATCACAGTTACCTTCGATGGTTACGGACATGTCAGGGTGATCGCCCATCCACACTGCCCAATGATTCAGTAAGGATTCAGATGCTTCATCAAGCGCAGAGCTGTCAAAGGCGAAATAGACTGAGTTCGAACCCGGTGCTGCTTTATGTGCCTTGACGACTTGTTTGACGACCGGTGTCGAATCGATCATCTTGCTGGACGTATCCTCGACTTCTTTCTTGGCGCAGCCGGAAAACAGCAAGCCTGCCGCTGCCAGTGCCATGATGGTAAGTTTAAAATATTGCATGTTAGTCTCTCTCCCTTGGTATGTCTTGGTATCGGCAGTATTTAATACCATAGATTGGAATCTGTCTAGAGTTGAATATGGATGCAGTGGCTATCGTGACCATGTCGCATCGGAGGCGTCAATATTGGTGGGTGTGATGGCTTCAGCCTTCCCTCCCCAGCTGGGAACACGGAAAACCTGCCGGATACCTCGATTTTCGGCGGAAAACAGCAGCATTTGTCCGTTTGGCGACCATGCAGGCGATTCAATGCGGTTGCCAGTGGCCAGATAACGGATGTCGCTGCCGTCTATACGCACCGTGGCCAGTGCATAAGCCCAGTTTTTTAGCGTAATAAAGGCAATCCGGTCACCGTGGGGGGCCCAGACGGGTGATGTATTATAGCTGGCCTCCAGACTGATGCGTTCGGCCTTTCCGCCTGAAAGAGGTTTCCGGTAGATCTGCGGCGTGCCATTTCGATTGCTGGTAAAAGCAAGCCACTTTCCATCCGGCGACCATGTGGGCGTCGTATCGATACCCGGATGCGAGGTGAACTGACGCCAGCGTTTGAGTTTCAGATCATAAATATGAATTTCAGTGTTGCCGGTGTGTGAGAGCGCAGCAGCCACAAATCGCCCGTCCGGGGAGAACTCCGGCGTACTGTTCAGGCCCGGAAAGTTGCCGAAGGCCGTCCTTGTTCCGGCATGCAGGTCGAACAGTTCCAGCCTCGGGCGATTGCCCACATATGTATTCAATGCTACAAGACGGCCGTCCGGCGACCAGTCCGGAGAAAGCAGCAGCGTAAAGTTCTTGCCGATTACCTGACGGTTGGCTCCGTCCTGATCCATGTAAACAAGATCAGAAAATTTACCCCGCTTCTGAACAAACAGGATATGACTGCCGAAATGTCCCTGGATCCCGGTTACCGTCTGATAGATATGATTGGCGATGTGGTGCGCCAATTGACGCAATTCGCTGTCTGCTGCCTGAAATATCTTCGTGGATAGCAGCTGGCTGCGGAATGGGTCGTGCACCTGCACCTCTGCCTGCCAACCTGCTTCCTGGGGCGTCAGCCTGCATAACGCCAGCACATCTGCACCGATAATACGCCAGTCCCCATAATCCACTTGCTGGAGCGCCTCGTCCACCCGCGCCAGAAAGCTCAGCGGATCAAGCGCTGCAAACGACTGGCTTATAGTGAGATCGTTTTCAACGATATCATGCAGTCGGCGCTGTTCTGTTTCATATTTAACATTGGCATCGACCATCCAGGCCAGTTGCAACGGGCGATAATCGGATTGATAAATGTCAAATTCGGCTGCCTGCACGGTCCAGCTCAGGCAATAGGTCAGCAGCAATGTGAGGGTCAGGCGCATGGCGTGCTTTCTAGCGGCAGCAGCCTCTGAAAACAAGGCATA
>JBHHXG010000027.1:0-21520 GCA_046756985.1 Mariprofundaceae bacterium
CGAATAGCGCAGAATCAATCTCACTTGACATGATTGGCGGTCCAAGCGCACGTTTGCATTTGTGAAACGTGCCTTTCTTTATATTATTCTTATGGCTCCATCTTTGGTCTGTGCCAACGAATGGGTAAGCATACCTGCCGGTGATTTTTTGATGGGTAGCACGTCTGCACAGATCGAGCAGGGATACCGCATCAGTGCCGCATGGTTATCCATAAAGACCGGCCGTACATTGAAGCTACCGACCGGGGCCGAATGGGAAAAGGCCATGCGGGGCACGGAAGGGCGGCTGTATCCCTGGGGTAATCAATATAATTCTGGCAAGTTGAACAATGCCGATGCCGGGCCCTTTGCAACGATGCCGGCAGGCTCGTTTCCCGAAGGTGCCAGCCCATATGGCGTGCTCGACGGGGCGGGGAATGTGTTTGAATGGACACGGACGGACTGGCCCGGCGGTAAAAAAACGGTTAAGGGCGGAAGCTGGGATGACCATGGAGGCATGTGCCGTCCGGCAGCCCGGCATGGACGACCTACCCCTTTAAGGCATATCCTTGTCGGGTTCAGATTAGTGGAGGAGTTTGAATGAATCACGGCGCCCCGATTATGACTGCGGCCCAGATGCGCTGGGCAGACCGTCAAACTATTAAGGATGGTATGCCCGGTTCTGCTCTTATGGAGCGTGCCGGGCAGGCGGCAGCAGATGCCGCGCTGCGTTGCGCGCCGGATAGCGGGCGGGTAGTGATTGTGGCCGGCCCCGGTAATAACGGCGGTGATGGTTATGCAGCTGCCAGATTTCTGACGCGACGGAATGTGTCAGTTACAGTCGTGGCACTTGTCGAGCCCGAGTCGCTGCAGGGAGATGCTGCCGAACACGTTGCGCTTGCGCAGCAGGCGGGGGTGAAAATTCGTGTTGCGGCAGAGTCGGAAGACGGGAAAATGCTGTCCGACTGGCTGGCACGTGCAGCGATTGTTATGGATGCGATCCTTGGAATAGGGCTTACCCGGCCTTTGCAGGGGTGGATGAGCGAAGCAGTTGAACGGATCAATATGTCAAATCGCCCTGTGCTGGCCATAGATATTGCCAGCGGTATTGATTCCGATAGTGGTGAAGTGCTGGGGCAGGCTGTACGGGCCACATGGACATTGCCGGTTGCAGCCTACAAATGGGGGCACCGGCTGCATATGGGCAGGGAATATGCAGGTGAATTGCTATCGCCAGCCTATATCGGGATTGCAGATACAGTGATTGCACAGGCCCAGGAGAAAGAAAAAAGTGCGGCCAGAAGCGCCCGGATTATCGGAAAGGCGGATATCGGAACAGCCTTTCCAGCACGTTCACGTAATGCGCACAAAAAAGACTTTGGCCATGTCTGGATTTTTGGCGGTTCAACGGGTTACACCGGTGCGCCGAGGCTGGCGGCGCTCGGTGCGTTCGCATGTGGTGCGGGGCTGGTCAGTATTGCCTGTCCGGACAACGTTTATCCAATGATTGCTGCATCGAGTCTGGAGGTGATGGTGCATCCGCAGGATACTGCGCCATGGACGGATGCAGATGCCGTGGTTGCCGGTCCCGGCTGGGGAGGAAAGCAGCAGGATATGTTGTCAACCCTGTTGGGTGCGGCGATGCCGCTGCTGCTGGATGCCGATATTCTGAATATGATCTCCAATGACAAGACGCTTCAGAAAAAGCTGGCGTATCGGGAGGGCATGACCGTAATAACGCCGCATCCTGGTGAGGCGGGAAGGCTTCTCGGTAAAGCATCCGGAGACATACAGGCGGATCGTCTGGCGGCAGTTCTGACACTGGCTGAGCAGTTTCATGCCTGGGTTGTGCTCAAAGGCGCGGATACGTTAATCGCATCACCACAGGGCAATGTCTGGTTATGCCCGTTTGGATCGGCAAAGCTCGCCGTGGCCGGCACGGGGGATGTGCTGGCCGGCATGATAGGCGGGCTTCTGGCTCAGGGAAGGGAGCCTGAGGTTGCCGTGCCTGCTGCCGTTGCCCTGCACGGCCTGGCAGGTGAGCAGGAGGGTTGGCATCTAGCAGGCCAACTTGCTGACAGGGTTAATAACATCATCGAGTCAGAGATGGAAAACCTGTGCCTGATCTCCGCCTGATCTATATCGGAGAGACTTCCAACAGCATGCCGTTGGTGTTATAAGATTGCCTATGTCCGAGGATCGTCCCATCAAGCAATTTTCACGCCCATTATCTCCGAGGATTTCCATTTACCGCCTGCACCCGGAAACGCTAGCCAGCGGTGCGCATCGCCTGAGTGGCGTGGTGCTGATCCTGTTTGTGCCTTTCTACCTGTGGATGCTGTACGGCATGACCGGTAGCCCTGAAGATTTTCAGGATAGCCTTGCGATGATGCATACATCGTTGGGAAGAATCGCACTGTGGACGGCAGGCACAGCGTTCATTTATCACTTTTTCAGCGGCATCCGCATGCTGTGCCTTGACGCAGGCTGGGGGGAGTCACGCAGCATGATGCGCCTCTCCTCGCAGATCATGCTTGGCGTGGCTGCTGTGACAGCCGTCATACTCGGGGTAGCGCTGTGGTAGGGCGCAAGGATCTTGGTTCATCCCACAGCGGACTGGACGAGTGGCATTGGCAACGGCTTTCGGCCGTCGTGCTCCTGTTCCTCTTGCCGCTCCCCTTTTTCCTGCTTTGGGGTGTTTACGCAGGCCATCTGGATCAGTTAGGAATGCTCGATATCCTCGATCATCCTGTATCCAGGTTGTTACATACTGTTCTGATTCTGGGACTGATTATCCATGCCTATTTAGGGTTGAAGGTGATCATCGAAGACTATATTCATGTTTCGCTGCGTGTGCCATTGATGGGAGCTTTTCTGGTGGCGGTGTTTACATTTGGTTGGTGGTGGCTTGCTCTGATCTGGGCCTGGGGTCACTGATGTTTAAGCTGCTAGGAGCAAGCTGATGGCTTATCTGTCCACCGACAAGGTTACGCACCATTTTCATGACGTTGTTATCATCGGCGCGGGTGGGGCGGGTTTGCGCTGCGCCCTGCAGCTTGCAGACGCCCGTTATCGCACAGCTGTCATCAGCAAGGTATTGCCAACGCGTTCACATACGGTGGCAGCTCAGGGAGGCATCAATGCCTCATTGGGCAATGTGGTGCCGGATCACTGGCACTGGCATATGTATGACACAGTTAAGGGTTCGGATTATCTGGGCGATCAGGATGCAATCGAATATCTGTGCCGTGCGGCGCCTCAATTGGTTCGTGAGCTGGAGCATCAGGGCGTACCGTTTTCCAGGCTGGATAATGGCACAATCTATCAACGTCCCTTTGGCGGTCAGTCACAGGAATTTGGCAAGGGTGGACAAGCTTCTCGCACCTGCGCTGCTGCAGACCGGACCGGGCATGCGATATTGCATACGATGTATCAACAGAATCTCCGTGCCGGAACGCACTTTTACGAAGAATTTTTTGCTCTTGATCTGATTACCGATGATGCGGGGTGTCAAGGTGTTCTGGCATGGGATGTTGCAGCCGGCTGTTATCACCTGTTTCAGGCCAAGGCCGTGATCCTGGCGACTGGCGGGGCCGGGCGCATATTTCAAACGACAACCAATGCCCATATCTGTACTGGCGACGGCGGGGCGCTGGTGCTTGATGCAGGCCTGCCGGTTGAGGACATGGAGTTTTTCCAGTTTCATCCGACTGGTATCGCTGGCGTAGGTCCGTTGATCACCGAAGGGGTGCGCGGCGAAGGTGGTTATCTGGTCAATGCGGATGGCGAGCGTTTTATGGAACGCTATGCGCCGACCGCGAAAGATCTGGCCAGTCGGGATGTTGTTTCACGCGCTATCGCCATCGAAATCCGCGAAGGCCGTGGCTGTGGACCGGATAAGAACTATGTGTTGCTGAAACTCGACCATCTTGGTGAAGAATTGATCATGAAACGTCTGCCAAACATCCACGAGTTGGCACTGCGTTTCGCCAATGTGGACTGTACCAGGGAGCCGATACCGGTGCAGCCAACAGCGCATTACACGATGGGCGGTATCCCCACCAACCGCTTTGGCGAGGTGGTTTATCCACAGGGTAAGGATAAGGAAGCCGTCATGCCTGGGTTGTATGCAATCGGTGAAGCGGCATGTGTGTCCGTGCATGGCGCCAATCGTCTGGGTGGAAATTCACTTCTGGAGATTGTTGTTTTCGGACGCAGCTGTGGTAATCGGATCATGAAACGCCTGAAGGAGCATCGCTATCACCCAAAGCTCGATCTCGACTGCTGGAGAGCGGGTGTTGATCGTGTTGAGCGCTGGCTGGCCAGTGCAGAAAGCAGCAGGAAAGGTGCAAAGCGTATTGCCGAAATCCGGGACGAGATGCAGGCGGTCATGCAGAAACATTTCAGTGTTTATCGGACCGAGGATGTCATGCAGGCGGGCGTGAACCGTCTCGCGGAGCTGAAAAACGAGATGGCGGATGCCTGTATCGAAGATAAGAATCGCATTTTCAATACCGAATTAATCGAGGCTCTGGAGCTCGAGAACCTGATGGCGCTGGGCTGTGTTACAGCTGCTGGCGCATTGGCGCGCACCGAATCGCGAGGGGCGCATGCCAGGGAAGATTATCCGGATCGTGATGATGGAAAATGGCTGAAGCACACACTGGCCAGCATTGATGATAACGGCAGTGTACAGCTTGATGACAAACCTGTTCGGGTCAAACCTATGACGCTGGAGTCTTTCCCACCGCAGAAACGGGTCTACTGATATGGCCGATACGATACGACTCAACATCTACCGCTATGATCCGGAAACGGACGCTGAACCATTCATGCAGACGTTTGAGGTGCCGGTTTTCAAGCCCGGCATGAAGCTGCTGGATGCGCTTAACCACATCAAATGGCACATGGACGGAACGCTGACATTCCGCCGTTCCTGCGGCGAAGGGATATGTGGTTCCGATGGCGTAAACATCAATGGCGTTAATGGGCTGGCCTGTATTACACCAGTGGCCGGCTTAAGGCAGCCGATCACCGTGCGCCCACTTCCAAGCATGGAGGTAATTCGTGACCTTGTAGTGGATATGCAACATTTTTTTGATCAGTACCGTTCGATCAGACCATGGCTGCAGACAGTGACACCGACGCCAGAACATGAACGGCTGCAAACACCTGCTGAGCGCGCGGAACTGGATGGTACCTATGAGTGTGTTTTGTGCGCCTGTTGTACCACATCCTGCCCATCCTGGTGGTGGAACGGCGATCGTTTTCTGGGTCCGGCATCTCTTCTGCAGGCCTCCCGATGGATTGCTGATTCACGTGACGAGGCTACCGGCGAACGCCTGGACCAGCTCGAAGATACATACAGGCTTTTCCGTTGCCACCAGATCATGAACTGCATGGAGGCATGCCCCAAAGAACTGAATCCAACAGCAGCTATCGGTCGCATCAAGCGCATGCTTTTGGTCAGAAAATCCTGACGACGAGAGCCTGTTGGCCATGGCTGGATACAGCAATAACCTGCGCTGCATGCATTACCGGCTTAAACGACAGGGCATGCTCGAACTGGATGCATGGCTGGCGCCGCTGGAGCAGGCGATTGAACTGAATGATCCACAGGTCCTTGCAGCTGTTGACAGGCTATTGGTATGTGAAGTGCCAGAATTACTGGCCATGATGCATGGGGACAAACCTCTGCCGGAGACCCTGCATCCGTGGTTGTCATGCTGATGCGACCAATATCTGCGCTTATATCCATGATGATGGCTGTGTTTATAGCTGCATGCGCCACTCAATCCCTGTCCAAAGCGAGCCAGCAGCCATTATTGGTGTTTGAGCCTGCGAAGGTGCATATGGGTACGGTGATGGAAGGCAAGGAGGCCGCAACCTTTTTACAGCTACGGAACTCCGGAGACCAGATCGTACATATTGCTCGTGTCGAGACATCCTGTGGCTGTACTGTCGCTAAGCCGGAACAGAACAGTTTACCGCCTGGAGCTTTTACGCGTCTGAAAGTGCAGGTAGATACCTTTGCCAAACAGGCCGGCGTGAAGAAATGGATACGTGTTACCGACCACGAAGGTCGCATAACAACAGCCTGGCTGACGCTGGATGTTCGTCCCAATCCCCATCTGAAAGGTGCCTCACGCAGCCTGTTCGATGCGCCTTGCGCATCCTGTCACGCCCTGCCTGCCAAAGGAAAGCGTAGCGGAGAATCAATTTATACAGCTGTTTGTGCCATGTGTCATGGACAAGAAGCGCAAGGTGCCTATGCACCTGCGCTGACCGGCTGGAAAGATGGTGAAGTACTATCAGAGATCATTAGCCACGGCACAGGCACACGGCATATGCCGGGCTTTTCTGAGGAAGTAGGGGGGCCGCTTTCCACGGAACAAATCCGCACACTTCGCCAATGGTTAATATCGCTGGACGAGACTGAACATGAAGGGTATAAATCCGTGCCATGAAAAAAGTCATTATTGCCCCATCTATTTTATCTGCTGATTTTGCCAACCTAGAGAAAGAAATACGCGCCATCGACGAAGGTGGTTGTGACTGGGTTCACTTTGATGTTATGGATGGCTCGTTTGTTCCGCCGATTACCATCGGTGATGGCATCTGTGCAGCCATTCGTCCCCATACGGACAAGCCCATCGACGTACATCTGATGGTCAACCATCCGGATACACAGGTCGAGGCCTTTGCCAAGGCCGGCGCTGATATTATTACTGTTCATCAGGAGGCTTGCATTCATCTGGAGCGTACGCTGCAACTGATACGATCACTGGGTAAAAAAGCAGGTGTCAGTCTGAATCCGGCCACACCTGTATCAACCATCCAGCATGTGATGCATTGCGTGGACCTGGTATTGCTGATGAGCGTGAATCCGGGCTATGGCGGGCAGTCTTACATTCATGCTGTCACCGATAAAATCCGTGAGGCGCGCCAGATGCTGGATGATGCGGGCTCTGACGCATGGCTTGAAGTGGATGGTGGCGTGAATACGGCTACGATGGCGGAAGTTGCCGGGGCCGGGGCCGACGCCTTTGTTGCCGGTTCAGCGGTGTATAACACACCGGACTATGCCGAGGCGATGCGCGAATTGCGGGCGCTGGCTGAGAACGCCTGATTACATTTGCTTGTCTTGACGCAGAATGTCGGGGCTGGTAGCCATCGTGGCTTGTTATTAGTCGGCAATGACACTTTCGGAGGGGAGAATCATGAACGATCAACCGGATCAATCGCGGCGTAATTTCCTGTATGTAGCTGCGGGCGGCTTGGGCGCGGTGGCAGGTGCTGCTGCAGTGGTGCCGTTTGTCGGCAGCATGCTGCCTGCTGCGGACACATTAGCGGCGTCGAAGACAGAGTTTGATGTTTCCACGGTCGAAGAAGGTCAGCTGGTTGTGATTCAGTGGCAGGGCAAGCCGGTGTTTGTTGTGAACCGTACGGCGGATATGCTGGAACGCACCAAGGGACATGACGACAATTTGAAAGACCCGAACTCCACCGCCATTGATGCAGTACAGGCCGAATGGATGGATTCTGACGACAAGCGTCTATATCGCGCCATCAAGCCGGAATATCTGATTGTTGTTGCCAGTTGCACTCACCTCGGATGCATTCCGCTGTTCAAGCCAACATCGGGTCAGAAAGACTGGGGCGAATCTGTTCCTGCTGATTGGCCGGGTGGCTGGCATTGCCCCTGTCACGGTTCGTTCTATGACTTGTCGGCCAGGGTGATCAATGGCTCACCAGCGCCACATAATCTTCATGTCATGCCATACAAATATCTGACTGATACAACGGTTCTCATCGGTTAAGCCAAGTCACCGTTTAGGAGGGGAATGTGATTGATAAGTTGATGAACACGGCGGTGTTCAAATGGATTGATGACCGCAGCAATCTGGGCGCCATAATCCGCGAGCATGTGACCGAATACCCGGCGCCGAAAAACCTCAATTATATGTGGAACTTCGGCTCGCTGGCGCTGACGGTACTGATTCTACAAATTCTGACCGGTATCTTCCTGGCCATGTATTACAAGCCTTCTGCGGCATTAACCGATGGCGGCTATACCGTCGCCTTTGATTCGGTTGAACGCATCATGCGTGATGTCAATTTTGGATGGTTGATCCGTTATATGCATGCGGTGGGTGCATCGATGTTCTTCGTCGTGGTTTACATGCATATCGGGCGCGGGCTTTATTACGGTTCATACAAAGGGCCGCGCGAACTGCTGTGGATTATCGGCGTGGTGATTCTGCTGATCATGCAGGGTGCAGCCTTCTTCGGTTATCTGCTGCCATGGGGCCAGATGTCTTTCTGGGGTGCGACAGTGATTACCAACCTGTTTGGCGCGATTCCGGTACTGGGTGATTTTATCAATCAGATTCTCAGGGGCGGCTTTGCAGTTGGCGATCCAACACTGAACCGCTTCTTCTCACTTCACTATCTTTTCCCGCTGCTGCTGGCCGCAATCGTCGGTGGTCACATTCATGCCCTGCATGTAGTTCATTCCAACAACCCTGAAGGCATCGACATTGACCATGAGAAAGAGACGATTCCATTCCATCCCTATTACACAATCAAGGATGGTTTTGGTGTCGGTGTCTTCCTGCTTTTCTACTGCTACTTCGTGTTCTTTAACCCGACGGCTGGTGGTTACTTTATCGAGGTGGATAACTATGTGCCGGCCAACAATTTGCAGACGCCGGCGCATATTGCTCCTGTCTGGTATCTGACGCCATGGTATTCGATTCTGCGCTCGTTCCCGGACAAGCTGACCGGCGTGGTTGCCATGGGACTGTCACTGGCCATCCTGTTTGTGCTGCCATTCCTGGATAAATCCAAGGTACGCTCATCCCGTTACCGGCCGGTCTACAGACAGATGGTGATCCTGTTCTTTGTCGCCGTGATCACGCTGGGTTATTGTGGGCATTCCGCCCCGACACCAACGCTGACGCTGGTCGGAAGGATTGCGACAGGCATCTACTTTGGTTTCTTCCTGCTGCTGCCTTTTGTGCACAAATTCGAGAAAACCAAACCGCTTCCGGAGGGGATTTAAAATGAAGCATGCATCTGTGCATAGATTACTCGGCCTTTCTATGTTTGCCGCATTTTTACTTATGCTCGTACCGGCAGTTTCCATGGCCTCCGAGGGTGGCGCGCATCTTAAGCATGGTGATATCAGTCTGGATCAGGAAACTGTCCGCAAGGGGCTGGAAGTCTTTACCGATATCTGCATGGGCTGCCATTCAGCCAAATATCTGAGCTACCGGAATCTGATGGACTACTCCCAGTTGGCACTGACCCGTGAAGAGGTGGATGAACTGCGTGGCGACAAGTCGCTTCTGACTGGCATGACAACTGATCTGGCACCCGAAGATGCCGCTGAATCCTATGGCAAGGTGCCACCGGACCTGTCAGTGATTGCACCGGGTCGCCGTGGCGGTGGAGATTATATCTATTCGCTGCTGACTGGATATGAGCATGACCCGGACGGCAAGATTGACGATGGTAATTACAATATCTATTTTCCTGGTGGGCGTGTTGCCATGCCGGATCCGTTGGCATGGCTTGATCATGAGGCAGATGAAACCGCTGATCTCGAAGAGCAGGCACGTGCCGTGGCTTCCTTCCTGGTCTATATCGGTGATCCTCATCAATTGGAGCGCGAGTCTATCGGCAAATGGGTGATGGGTTTCCTTATTCTTCTGACGCTTGTGCTGTATCTGCTGAAGAAAGAGGTGTGGAAAGACATCAAACACTGAGCATCGGATATGGAATTGAAGGTGCCCGCCCATTATAACCAATGGGCGGGCATTTTTTTACTGCCCGCATCTGTTACCCTTCCTTGACCGTGTTTGATGGCCTGCCTACACTCGCAGCGCCTTGTCTGGTTGCGGATTTTCTCGGGAGTGGCCCATATATCCATGCGTGAATTTGAAAAAATAAAACGTCTGCCGCCGTATGTTTTCAGTGTTGTAAACAACCTGAAGATGGAATTGCGACATGCCGGCCACGACATTATTGATTTCGGCATGGGCAACCCCGACCAGCCGACCCCCCGACATATTGTCGACAGGCTCTGCGAGGCCGCGCAGGACGGACGTAATCACCGCTACTCAGTATCTCGTGGCATTCCCGGCCTGCGCCGCGCTGTCTGTGCCTGGTACAAGCGAAAGTTTGATGTTGATCTGGACCCGGAAACTGAAGCCATTGTCACGATTGGCTCAAAAGAAGGCCTGGCGCATCTGGCTGTTGCCATTACTTCTCCCGGCGACCTGATTCTAACGCCAAACCCTGCTTATCCGATTCATCCCTATGGCTTTATCATTGCCGGTGCAGATATCCGGCATGTGCCAATGGGGCCGAATCGTGATTATTTTGAGGAAGTACAGCAGGCCGTGCGTGACTCATGGCCGCGGCCGAAGATATTGATCGTCAACTTCCCGTCAAACCCCACAGCGCAGGTTGTTGATCTGGAGTTTTACGAAAAGCTCGTCGATTTCGCCCGCGACAATGACATCATTATTATTTCTGATATTGCTTATGCCGAAATCACTTATGATGACTATCAGTGTCCGTCAATTTTGCAGGTGCCGGGGGCAAAGGACGTGGTGGTTGAATTTTATTCGCTGTCCAAGACGTACAATATGCCGGGTTGGCGCATTGGTTTTATGGTCGGCAATGCCGAAATTGTGGCAGCTCTGGCCAAGATCAAGTCTTATCTTGATTATGGCACCTTTCAGCCGTTGCAGATTGCTGCCTGTGCTGCACTGAATGGATCGCAGGACTGTGTCGAGGAGATTCGCAGTATGTACCAGTCGCGCCGTGACGTGCTAATCAGCGGGCTGCACAAGATGGGCTGGATGGCAGAAAATCCGAAGGCCTCCATGTTTATCTGGGCCGAAATTCCGGATGCGTTCAAGCCGATGGGTTCACTGGAATTTTCGAAGCGTCTTCTGGCTGAAGCAAAGGTGGCGGTTAGTCCGGGTGTTGGTTTTGGCGAATATGGCGATACGCATGTACGTATTGCCCTGATCGAAAACGAGCACCGTACGCGTCAGGCAGTACGGGGCATCCGGAATTTCCTGAATGCGGGAGCGTGATATGGGCGAGGTAAGAGTAGGACTGATTGGCCTTGGAACGATTGGTATCGGTGTGGCCCGTATTCTGCTGGGGCAGCAGCAGTTGATGGCCCGGCGTCTCGGCAAACAGTTGCGGCTTGTACGCGCCTGTGATCTCGACATCACGACGGACAGGGGCCTGGATTTCACCGGGGTTGAGCTGACTACAAATGTGGATGACATCATCCAGGCAGATGATGTGGATATAGTGATCGAGTTGATCGGCGGTTATGAACCGGCACGTAGCTTCGTCGTCACAGCAATTGAACATGACAAGCATGTCGTAACTGCCAACAAGGCGCTGATTGCCAAGCATGGGGAGGAACTTTTTTCACTGGCCGCTGCAAAAGGTGTTGCCATTGGCTTTGAGGCGGCCGTTGGCGGCGGCATTCCATGCCTGAAGGCTTTGCGGGAAGGCCTGGCGGCTAATGCGATTGAATCGGTATATGGTATTCTCAATGGCACCTGCAACTATATCCTGACGAAGATGGAAAATGAGGGCGCGGCCTTTACCGATGTGTTGAAGCAGGCACAGGAACTTGGCTATGCCGAGGCCGATCCGACCTTCGATATTGAGGGCATTGATACGGCCCATAAGCTCGCCATTCTCGCAGCCATGGCCCATGGCTCCCGTATCCGCTTTGATGAGGTGTTTACCGAAGGGATAAGCAAAATCACCCCGGGCGATATCGATTCAGCCAGGGAGCTTGGCTATCGCATCAAGCTGCTCGGTATCGCCAAGCCCTACGATGGAAAAGTTGAGATGCGCGTGCACCCGACGCTGGTGCCCCTGAATGCACAAATCGCGCAGGTTTCAGATTCGTATAATGCCGTACAGATTTCCGGCGATTTTGTCGAACATACGATGTATTTTGGACGCGGCGCCGGTGAGCGGCCAACTGCTTCTGCGGTGGTGGCGGATATCATGGATATTGCCCGCGTCCTACCGGATGGAATTGACGTGCTTGCGCCGCCCATGGGTTTTGTTGACAGTGAACGCCATGAAATGGCCACCCTGCCGATGGCTGATGTCGAGTGTGAATATTACCTGCGTCTGATGGTGAAGGATCAGCCGGGGGTGATTGCGGCGGTAACATCGATTCTTGCCGACCAGCGGATCAGTCTTGAAGCGGTCGTTCAGAAAGAAAGGCATGCCACGCAATCCGTTGCCGTTGTCATGCTGACGCATGAGACAAACGAGGGGAACGTGCAGGCGGCGATCAGCCGCATCACGGAACTGGCAACTGTTGAGGATGATGTGCTGATTCTGCGCAAGGAACGCTTTGGAGCATAACGGAGCCATCGATGCCACGCTATGAAGGAATCATCAATCGTTACAGGGCCTTTTTACCCATCGGCAAAGACGATGCGGTCATCACACTGTACGAGGGCAATACGCCGCTGCATGAGTCGCTGAACCTCAGGAATGCGATCAATCCCGAACTGAAGATTTATCTGAAATTCGAGGGGTTGAATCCGACCGGTTCATTCAAGGATCGTGGTATGACCATGGCGGTGACACAGGCTTACAACGCCGGTTCACGCAAGGTGATTTGCGCTTCCACCGGCAATACGTCGGCTTCAGCAGCGGCTTATGCGGCAAATTGCGGTATGGATGCGTATGTACTCATTCCCGATGGCAAGATCGCGCTGGGCAAGATGAGTCAGGGCATGCGCTATGGTGCGAAGGTGATCCAGATTCGTGGGAACTTTGATCAGGCGCTGGAAATTGTTCGTGATATTTCGGCGGACGGTTCGATCACACTGGTGAATTCCGTGAATCCCTATCGCATACAGGGGCAAAAGACGGCGGCGTTCGAAATTGTCGACGAGCTTGGTTTTACGCCGGATTACCATGCCTTGCCGGTTGGCAATGCCGGCAATATCTCGGCCTACTGGATGGGATATAAGGAATACCATGAAAAACGCATTGCCAGATCACTGCCGAAAATGATTGGTTTTCAGGCGGCTGGCGCCGCACCGATTGTCAACGGTGCGCCTGTTGAAAACCCCGAAACAGTGGCGACAGCCATTCGTATCGGTAAACCGGCCTCATGGCAGCAGGCGGAAGCAGCACGCGATGAATCCGGCGGCTGTATCGAGGCTGTAACGGATGAAGAAATCCTTCAGGCTTACGATATGCTAGCCAGCCTCGAAGGCGTTTTCTGTGAGCCTGCCTCCGCCGCATCAGTTGCCGGCATCATCAAGCTAAACAGGGCAGGGCGCTTCAAGTCTGGTGACAGCATTGTCTGCACATTGACCGGTAATGGTCTGAAAGATCCGGATACAGCGATGAGGGGCGTACCAACACCGGTGACTATTGATGCGACGGAAGATGCCGTGCGCAGAGAGCTTGGTTCCTGACAACAGATTCAGGTAAGAGATTGACGGCTTCCATGATTGTCACAGACGGACTTGTGCCGCCTGAATTCGGTCTGAGGTTCCACCCGGCCCTGCTGCCGTGGGAAAGATATCTGTTACGCTGCAGCCAGCGATGGTTTTTATGTAAAGACAAAACCGCGCTGGGATGGTATGCGGCCATACTGGATGTTGCACCTGCTGCATTGCTGGCGGCAAAGTGCAAAAACATTCCCGCAAGCACGAAACAATGTTGGGTTGCTTCGCCCTTTCATGCTCAATTGGGGCGAGATCATGTGCGTGTGCTGCCGGAGGGTGCGCTGCCCTGGACGGCTGACGATGCCGGGTGGCTGTGCGAACTTCTGAATCCATTGCTAAAAGAAAAGGGCATGAAGCTGTTTCTGGCAGGTGCCGCTTTGCTGCTTGTCTGTGACGAGTCACTGGATGCGCAGCCTGTATCGTTTGCTCTGGTTTCCGGCAAACTGCTTCCGGACCGGCACCCGCAAGGGACGGATGGCGGGCACATGATGCGGCTGCTATCCGAAATCCAGATGTGTTTGCATCAGCATCCCGCCGAACATCGCCGAAGCAGGGGAGAGCCGGATATCAACGGAGTCTGGTTGTGGGGCGCTTCTGATTTCCCTGTGACTATGCCGCAGGATGCATCAGCGATTGCCACGCATAACCCTTTTCTGCAATCACTTGGCGATGCCAAAAGTACGGACATGATTATTACCGAGTCCGAACGCATCGCTGAATTATTGGGGCCTGAGATGGAACTGCCAAAGCATATTATATTGGCAGGGGAAGAGCGTGCCGTGTGGCTAACGAAATCATGGCTTCCGGGCCTGGGAAAGAAGTCATGGCAGCCAAATATCTCAGGGGCGGAGGAAGACTTGTTTGGAAAAATAAAGGTGGAACTGCAATGAGCGCTGGAATCCGTTCTTTCTTGCGTGTCCAAGAAAGAACCAAAGAAGGACACCCGCAGGGCAGGCGCGTGTTTCCTTATCAACAGCGACAAAACGGGCATGGTTTGAGTGCTTCGCGCAACCCATGCTTTTTCCGTTCTGTCGCTGTTTCTTCGGCGCGCCTGCAAGCGGGGCGGGTGGCACAATGATAGACTTGCCTGTATCAGCAACAGTCAAAGGCCGGAGGCTGGTGTGGAGAAACGGAACCTTGGTTGCCGACGATCCGCTGGCTGCTTGGCAGGGATTACTTGATGCACGGGGCTTGACGGAGTCCGATCCGTTTTTTACACCCAGGCTTGCTGACCTTCCTGATCCCGGTGATATGCAGGATATGGATAGTGCAGCGAAACGTATAACTGATGCGGTGCGTAAGGGTGAGCGCATTCATGTGTTTGGTGATTTTGACTGTGACGGCGTGTGCGGTACGGCAATCCTGGTTGAAGCTCTTGAAAGCGCAGGCACAGAAGTGTCATTTTCGATTCCGCACCGTGCTGATGAAGGGCATGGCATCGGCATTGAGGCGGTTCGCAAGGCTGTCGAGGCTGGCTGTCATCTCGGCATCAGTGTGGATACCGGCACGACCTGTTTTGAAGCTTGTAAAGCCGCAAATGAACTCGGCTTTGACCTGATTGTTACCGACCATCATCTGCCTGAATCCTCGCTACCCGATGCTTTCGCTGTGCTGAATCCGGCGCGGTCAGACTGCGGCTTTGCGAGCCGGAAATTGTGCGGCACGGGTGTGGGCTTCTTTCTTCTGATGCGCGTGTGGAAGCTGCTAAAGGAACAGGGAAGTCCCCCTGCATTTGATCTACGGCAACTACTGGATCGTGTTGCGGTCGCTACGATTGCCGATGTCATGGAACTGTGTGGGGTAAACCGGATTCTGGTGCACCATGGCCTGCAGCGCCTCAACGCTCAGCCCTCTATCGGCATGGCGGCCCTGATGCAAATCGCCAGGGTGAAAAGCACGGCGACAGCTGAAACCATCGGCTTTTATCTGGCTCCGCGTATTAATGCAGCAGGGCGGATGCAACATGGAGAAGCGGCGATGAAACTGCTGTCCACTTCGGATGCCGATGAAGCTGCCTTGTTAGCGGAGGAACTGGATGAAACGAATAAACAAAGACGTCAGGTGGAAGCTGAAGTGTTCAAGCAGGCGGAAATGAAGCTGGCCCGTTCAGATACGCTGGCCGTATACGATGAGCACTGGCATGCTGGCGTTGTCGGTCTGGCTGCCGGCAGACTGGCCCGGAAACATGGTAAACCGGCAGCAATCGGTTTTGTGACACCGGATGGGGCTGTACGTATTTCTCTGCGCGGCAGGCCGGGATTTCATGTCGGAGAGTTGTTAAATGCCTGTAGCGGTCATCTGGAGGGGTTTGGCGGCCATGCCGGAGCCGGAGGCGGTACGGTGAAAGCAGGGCAGTGGGAGGATTTCACCAAGGCTTTTGGCAAGGCGGTTACGGACCAGGCGGAACATGCCGAAGACCATCTGTTGCAACCCATTGACGGTGTGCTGGGGTTGGAGGCAATGCATATTGGCCTAGCTGAGCGGCTGGCCCGTTTTGAGCCACTGGGCAATGGAAATCCGGCCTTCGCATGGCTTTTGCGGGATGTGCATATCACCGACCGCCGCGATCTGAAGGCTGGGGTTGTACGTCTGAAATTAAGTGACGGTACGCGCTGGCTGGACGGCATTGTCTTTGGCGCGGGTGCATTGGATGCTGCCTTGCAGCGTGGGCAGGTTGTTTCCATGATTGGGCAGTTACAAAAGGACGACTGGCGCGGAAATGGTGCGGTACAGTTTATTGTAGAGGATGTGATGGTATGAGTGTCGAAGACCAGATTGCAGGATTCAGGACGCGGGCAGAAGACTTTGCAGGCCGGATTGAAGCGCTGCGGAGGTCTCTTTGACATTGAAGCTAGGGAACAGGACCTTCAGGAACTAAACGCCCGCATTGAGGACCCTACGCTGTGGGATAATCCGGAAGAAGCCCAGGCGCTGATGCAGAAACGGACACGGCTGGAGCGGGTGCTCAAGTCCTTTCAAACAGCCGAGGAATCGCTCGAAGATCAGACGACATTATTTGAAATGGGTGCGGAAGAAGAAGACCGTGATACCCAGGTCGAAGCCGTTGAAGGTCTGAATGAAGTGGAAGCAAGGATTGCCGAACTGGAGTTGGCACAGATGCTCGGTGGTGAAAATGATGCCGAATCTGCTTTTCTCGATATCAATGCCGGAGCAGGCGGTACCGAAGCGCAGGACTGGGCCGAAATGCTGTTGCGCATGTATCTGCGCTGGGCAGAGCGCAAGGGCTTCAAGACCGAATTGATGGAATGCACGGCCGGCGAAGAGGCTGGCATCAAGTCCGCCACCGTTTCAATCAAGGGCGAATATGCCTTCGGATACCTGAAGGCGGAGATCGGTGTGCACAGGCTGGTGCGTAAGTCCCCGTTCGATTCCGGTAACCGCAGGCACACATCATTTGCGTCCGTTTTTGCCTATCCTGATATCGAACGGGAGATTGATATCGAAATTGATCCGGCTGATGTGCGCACGGATACTTACCGTGCATCCGGTGCCGGTGGCCAGCATGTGAACAAGACCGATTCTGCCGTGCGCCTGACACATTTACCGACCGGTATCGTCGTGCAGTGCCAGAATGACCGCTCTCAGCACAAGAACCGGGATGCATGCTGGAAAATGCTCAAGGCACGACTGTATGAACTGGAGCTGGAAAAGCAGGATGCCGAGAAACAGGCAATGGAAGATGGCAAGACTGACATCGGCTGGGGCAATCAGATCCGTTCCTATGTACTTGACCAGTCACGCATCAAGGACTTGCGCACTGGCATGGAAACAGGCAACACACAGGTTTTTCTGGATGGCGATATCGACGCCTTTATCACCGCACAACTGATGGGCGCAACCCGCCAGAACAAAAACGCCGACTAAACATCCAAGCGAAGCCTTAACTCTTTATTTTTACAAAAAAAACGCTACAATGCCGCGCTTTGTTCACTGTGGGCCATTGCTGGCTCTCTGGAGGATTGCATGATCAAGCTGTTTTCAAGCGTCAGCTGCCCGGATTCACATCGTACACGTATTGTGCTGGCCGAGAAGGAGCTGCCGGTCGATATGGTGGACTTGGAGCATGGTCATCTTCCAGCTGATTTTCTGGAACTGAATCCGTACGGCAAGCTTCCCACCATCGTGGACCGGGATATCGTGTTTTTTGAACCGTCGGTTGTGAATGAATATCTGGATGAACGCTACCCGCATCCGCCGCTCAAGCCCGGTTCCCCGGCGGAACGCGCACAGATGCGCCTGTCAGTCATGCGTCTGGAGCACGAGCTTTATCCACTGTTCGAGAGCCTGAAGAAGGCCAAGAAAAAGACCGATGCCATGAAGAAGCTGAGAGCCTATCTTGAGTCACTGGATACTTATCTGGCCCGCCAGGATTATTTTATCGGTGAGCAGTACACGCTTGCGGATGTCACCATCGCCCCGATCCTGTGGCGACTGACTCCTGCTGGTGTTGATACCTCGAAATGGCCCCATATCGAGGCATACATGGATCGCCTGTTTGAGCGTCCCGCCTTTGAGCGCTCATTATCCGAACACGAGCAGATGCTGCATCACTGAATGCTCTGGCTGATGCGGAGATTCTTCCTCTTCGGCCATTCTTTCATCGAAAGTTTATATCATTCGAGTTACAATACATGTTCGTGAAGTCTTTGCCTGGAATGGTGATGACACAATCATAACCTGAGAGATAACCATGATTGTTGATGTGCTGGAAACCAACCATGCAGAACGCGATCAGGCCGAGAAGTTCATTCATGACCGCTTTGGCCTCGAATACAGCGCCGACATCCGACATTTTATGCCGCATCTCATCCGCGTTCGCGACCATAAACGTCGGGACAAAGCAATCATGGGCTATCGTGATGCCGGACATCACCGGCTGTTTCTTGAAGTGTATCTGGATGAACCGGTTGAGGTGGAGATGTCCGACTATCTGGGCTATCCGGTATCCCGCGAACATATCGTCGAGGTCGGCAATCTCGCCGAGGTGGAACCGGGCGATGCCCGCCTGGCTATTATTTCAGCGACTGCCTATCTGTACACTGCCGGCTATCGATGGGTTGTGTTTACCGGTGTAACCAAGCTGCGCAATGCTTTTAGGCGGATGGGGCTTGAGCCCAAGGAGCTGATGGAAGCCGATCTTGCGCGATTAAGCGAAAACGAGAAAAACGAATGGGGCAGCTACTATCAGGGTCGCCCCGTAGTCTGTTTCGGCGAGATCAAAGAAGGATATGATAACTTGCAGGAACTCTGGGCAATGCTGCGTGATTCATGGGCCAGTGCCGTCGAAGCAGGGGAGAAGCAAGCGCGCAAGCGCAAGTCATGAGTCGGGTGCTGGAGGCAATTGCTCTATATGCGGAGACGCAGCCGGGGCATATGGCGGTGCAGGGGAACACAGTTGATCAGTCGCTGAATTATGCTGAACTGCGCCAGGTCATTACAGACCTTGCCACTGAACTGCAGCAACATGATATCCGCGTGTTTGGCATGATGATGGAAAATTCTCCGGCATGGATTGTGGCTGATCTGGCAGCCATTCATGCCGGCATTGCAGTGGTTCCCGTACCGCATTTTTTTTCGCCACAGCAGATACATCATCTGTTGCAACAGAGCGGTCTGCAGGGTCTGATAACGGATAGACCGGATCAATTGCAAGGGTTGCTGACCTCCATGGGCGTGACGATTGTCCGGCATGTACCGTTGCTGGATGGGCGGTTGAGCCTGTTGATGATATATACTGGCCAGGCTTCTTCCATTCCTGCCGCGATAGCCAAGGTGACATTCACCTCCGGCTCAACCGGGAATCCCAAAGGCGTATGCCTGAGTCAGCGAGTGATAGAGGTGGTTGCCGCTTCACTGGCAGAGGCTACAAGTGCCAGCAGCGATGATGTGCACCTGTCCGTGCTTCCATATGCCACGTTGCTTGAGAATATCGGTGGCATTTATGCTCCTTTACTTAGCGGCGCGAGCGTTTGTGCCTACGCGCTGGCATCGGTTGGTCTAGAAGGCGCATCGGGGCTGGATGTGAAGCGCTTTGTTGGTGCCTTGCATGCCTCTGCTGCGACAACCTGCATCCTGATTCCGCAGATGCTGCATGCGCTGGTTGCTGCGCTTGAGACAGGCATACCAAAGCCGGAGCGCCTACGTTATATCGCGGTCGGCGGCGCACCCGTATCAAAGCATCTTCTGGAACGCGCCAAAGCGCTCGGCCTGCCGGTTTATGAGGGCTATGGATTGTCCGAAGCGGCCAGTGTCGTTGCGGTAAATCGCCCGGATGCATGCAGGCCGGGCAGCGTTGGGAAAGTATTGCCGCATGTGGAACTATCCTTTGCCGATGACGGAGAGATTGTTGTCAGCGGCAACCTTTTCTCGGGCTATCTGGGTGAGGCTGAACAGAAGGAGAAGGACAGATGGCCGACTGGGGATATCGGCTATCTGGATAATGACGGGTTTCTGCACTTAAGCGGGCGCAAGAAACATATTTTCATCACCGCCTTTGGCCGCAATGTGTCGCCTGAGTGGGTGGAGGGGGAGCTGACGACCGAAGCATCTGTTGCTCAGGCCTGCGTGTTCGGAGAAGCCAAGCCCTTTAATGTGGCCATCATCACCGTCCGTGAAGGCTGCGACGATAAGATGGTTGAGCATGCCGTGCAGGCTGCCAACGGGCGGCTGCCGGACTATGCACGCGTTCATAGATGGATCGTCAGCGATGAACCCTTTTCAGTAGCCAATGGCATGTGGACCGGCACATCACGTCCACGCCGTGAGCAGATATGGAAAGTTTATGGCGCGCGGTTAGAATCCCTTTTCCCGGAGGAATAAGCGATGGCATTTTATGATGAACTGGTTGCCGCAACCGAGACAGAACGCAATGAATTGCTGTCGATTCCTTTTATTCAGCAGGGGGCTGCCGGCAAGCTTGGCCTTGAAAGTTATCTTGCCTTTCTCACGCAGGCCTATCATCACGTCAAGCACACGACGCCACTGCTGATGGCCTGTGGCGGCCGGCTGCCCGAACGGCTTGAATGGCTGCGTGAGGCGGTGGGCGAATATATCGAGGAAGAAATGGGACATCAGGAATGGATCCTCAATGATATTGAGGTATGTGGTGGCGATAAGGAAGCCGTGCGTCATGGTACACCACATCCGGCGACCGAACTGATGGTCGCCTATGCTTACGATACGATCCAGCGCGGCAATCCGGCCGGCTTCTTTGGGATGGTGCTGGTCCTGGAGGGCACCAGCGTCGCGCTGGCTACGCAGGCAGCCGAAACCATCCAGAAAAGCCTGAATCTCCCGAAAAAGGCATTCTCCTATCTAACTTCGCACGGCTCGCTCGATGTCAGTCATGTCGATTTTTACGAAAAGCTGATGAACCGGCTGGATGATGAGAGCGACAAGCAGGCCGTCGTGCATTGCGCCAAAATGTTTTACAAGTTATATGGCGACATTTTCCGCAGCCTGCCATTGATTGCCAGGGAGGGCTGACATGGAGCTGAAAGCCGCACGTGTGATTCTTACCGGTGCTGCCGGCGGCATGGGCAGACTGCTTGCGCAGGCGCTTGCTGAGCGTGGAGCCAGGCTCGCTCTGGTGGACATCAATCGTGAATCCTTGCAAGCCGTGTGTGACGAGATTGCTGGGCGCGGAGGCGAGGCGCATGCCATTGAGGCCAACCTTTCCAAGCTTGCCGGATGTGATGCAGTGGTCAGTGGCGCCATTCAGGCGCTGGGCGGTGTAGATATGCTGATTAATCTGGCCGGGTTGATGAGCTTCCGCGCCTTTGAGGATGAGCCGCCCAATCACCTGGATACGCTGATTCATGTCAACCTGATCGCTCCGATGATGCTGACACGCGAAGTCCTGCCACACCTCATGTCGGAGGGAGGCGGGCGTATTGTCAATGTCGGCTCCATTTTTGGCTCGATCGGGTTTGCCTATTTCGCCACCTATTCAACGAGCAAGTTCGGGCTAAGAGGGTTTTCCGAGGCCTTGCGCC
>JBHHXG010000028.1:0-20343 GCA_046756985.1 Mariprofundaceae bacterium
GGCCCGGCAGACGCTTCAGGGCAGCATCCAGCTTCGGATCTGTTGCAAGTATTTCATGCACACCCACATCATGCACATCGTGCAGAAAAGGCTCCGGCTCCATACTGTGGTGCACCATCATGCCCCGCAGCGTTGTGCCATACTCTTTCCAGTATTTTACGCGGAGCCAGTCCGCTTCGGCTTCATCCACACCCAGTTCTTTGGATACGAACGCCGTCATGCGCCTGTCCATGCGTGCAAACACGCCGGAGTCGGCAGCGTAGAGCGTGTTGTCCAGATCAATGACGGCCAGATCGAAGGGCATGAGACGAGTATATACGATTGATTATGACGGGTGTTGTTTCAGTTGCCTGCCACCCAGCGTTCGGCCGCATCCAGCTGTCCATAGGGAAAGTGGCGAATTTCCGCCCGAACAAAGTGGTCAGCCATCTTGGGCAACAGGTCAGCAATAGCGCTATCGGTGACCAGTGCCACTTTGCCGATGTGGGCGTGATGACCCTGGATGAAGCGGATATGGCTGATCAGACCGGCAAAGTCTACCCAGCCGGGGAAAGCCATGGTGTGGATAACCAGGCCATCGATTTGGCCATTGGCTTCAATAACCGGATCGACCAACTCGGCGATGTTGGCAAAGTCGGTGGCAGCCAATGGGCCGCTTGGTTCGACAAGACAGTAGCGCCGATCGGGACTCAGGGTTGCTGTGATCATTCGATTTCTCCTTTTAGACTATTGAAAATCACTAGGGCGGCATTGTCAAATTGCTGTTTGCACTGGAGTGACTAGTCTCAAGCAGGTGAGCAATGCCATAAAACATCTTCTAATTCTCGGCTGCGGCTATGTTGGCGAACGGCTGGGCAGGACATGCCGGGATGCCGGGATGCAGGTATTCGGTACGACACGTGATGCCGGGCATGCGGAGAAACTGAAGTCTGCGGGCATTGAGCCATTGCTCATCACTGATCCCACGGACATTTCAGCCGATGTGCTGGCACAGGTTGATGCCGTGCTTGATTCCATTCCACTGGAACGATCAAAGCGGGGGATGCACGCAGGTCAAACGCGTTGGCTTCCACAATTGGTTTCACGCATACCGCATGTCAAATGGGCCGGGTATTTGTCCACCACGGGCGTATATGGCGATGCAGATGGCGCTTGGGTGGACGAAAATTGGGAGTGCAGGCCTTCCAGCGAGCGGGGAGTTGAAAGGCTGAAGGCGGAGCGTGCCTGGCTGGACTCAGGCATGCCCGCCGAAATTTTTCGTCTGGCTGGAATCTATGGGCCGGGGCGGAATATCATTCAGAAACTGCAGGCTGGCGGTTACAAGGCCGTGCGCTGGCAAACGCCGCATTTCTCCAGCCGCATTCATGTGGATGACATTGTGGCTGCATTGATCGCAGCCATGGGAAAGCCGAGACCAGGGCGTATCGTTAATCTGGCCGACGATATGCCGCTGCCGCATGATGAATATGTTTCTGAGTTGGCTGCGATGATTGATGCCCCCGCACCAATTCTGCTAAGCCCGGAAGAAGGCCAGGCCCAGCTTGCTCCTGCTGCGCTGGACTTCTTCAGGGATAACAAGCGTGTCGCCAACCGCTTGCTGCACAGAGAATTGCTGCCAGTATTGAAATATCCAAGTTTTCGAGACGCCGTTCCGGATCTGTTACGAGATGTTTCATAACCTTTCAGAACATGTATGGAGCATGTGTGTTCATGCTATGCTGCCCGTATGGATGCGGAAGAATTTCGCAAGACTGCGCAGGAGGCTCTGGACGAACTGCCGGTGTTATTCCGTCTGGCGATGGAGAATGTGGTTATCGTCACGGACGATTTTCCGACCATTGGCACATTACGCGAAATGAAGGCGGAAAGTCCTTATGACCTGCTTGGCCTGTTTCAGGGCTGGCCGTTGCCGGATCGCGGCGTTCAGTATGGCGGTCATCCACCGGATATCATCCATCTTTACCGCAAACCCATCCTTGCTTATAGCGAAGCGCATGGCGAGGAGATAACGCACTGTATCCGCCATGTGCTGATTCATGAAATTGGCCATTATTTCGGCTTTTCCGATGAGGAAATGGAGGAAGTGGAATGTCAGCCTTAGATTCCGTGGCGAATAAGCATCCAAATCAAACACATGCATGCATGCTGACTCTGAGACAGCAATTATGTGCAGTGCTGGCTGGCAAGGAGGAATGTATTGAGCAGATGCTGGTATCGCTGCTTGGCGGTGGTCATGTTCTGATCGAGGATCTGCCAGGGATGGGCAAGACAACATTGGCGCAGGGTCTCGCGGCAAGCCTCGATACCGATTTTGGCCGCGTGCAGTTTACAGCAGATATGTTGCCCGCCGATGTTGTGGGCGTCGAAATCTTTGATCCCGCTGAAAAGCGCTTTGTCTTCCACCCTGGGCCTATTTTTCATCATGTTGTGCTGGCTGATGAGATCAACCGCGCCACGCCCAAGGCGCAATCTGCACTGCTGGAGGCCATGGCCGAGCATCAGGTAAGCGTGGAGCGTGATACGCACCCGTTGCCAGAACCTTTCTTTGTGATCGCCACCCAAAATCCGTTGGAACATGCCGGTACGTTTCCGCTTCCCGAATCGCAGCTGGACCGGTTTTTTATGCGCCTGAGCCTGGGTTACCCGGACAGCCAGGCGGAACGGCACGTGTTGCTAGGCGAAGCCGGCCGTGCGCATCTGGCTAATCTTCGTCCTGTCGCCTCACTGGCTAATATCCGGAAAGCACAAAGCCATGTTCAGGCCATGCCAGTGGCAGATGTTCTGCTGGACTATGTATTGCAGCTGCTGGCGGAAAGCCGCAATGATGAATGGCTGAAACAGGGAGCCTCGCCCCGCGCCGGCCGCGACCTGTTAATCGCTGCCAAGGCAAAAGCCTGGCTGGCGGGGAAGGCATATGTGTCCGCTGCTGACGTACAGGCCATGTGGATACCTTGTGTGGCCCACAGGGTATTGGCTGAAGGCGATGTGGAAGCAGCACTCATGGGTCTGCTAGAGCATGTTCCCGTGCCAGCTTGAGAGGCGGATTTCTGGCCGTGAGATAAATCCTGGCTAATGGCATACGATCCTGCTGATCTCCGGTTACCGCACTGGTTACTGCGGCTGCTGGATTGGGCTGTACGTATACGCTTGCCCCTGGCCCCATCCTGGCGCATCGGATTTACGCGCCCTGGCGTGTTATATATGGGGGCGCTCCTGGGCGTCTGGGTGGCAGCTGTCTATTCTGCCAATAACCTGTTGTATTTATGTGGTGCGATGATGTTTGCACTGCTAATTGTCGGCGTGGGAGCCGCCATGCGTCAGCTGAGAGGCATACCATCTGTCGCTGCATATATGCCGGCAACATTATATGCAGGGGCGGCATATGCGCTCCGCGAAACCGTCGATTTTACGGTTCCGTTTGCCGCTGTGGTGGACATGACATGGTGTCCCGGTACTTCAAAGCAAGAGCTCTTATCTGAACCTGTCCCGCTAAGCATGCGCTGCATGCAAGACAAAAGCCTGTTGACGGGAAGCATCCAAAGCCATCGCCGTGGGGTATTTCCCATGCATGAGCAAACGCTGGTGACAGAGGCTCCGCTGGGAATGTGGCGGCTGTCTTATACGCGCGGGGCATTATGGACACAGGTGGTATTGCCGAAACAAGTGCCATGGCGGATCGGTGTGAAACCTGACGGTGATCAGCATCAAGCCCTGAAGGAGGGAGACGAATGGCGTGATTTGCGTGCCTATGTGCCGGGGGATGTGCTTTCTCGTGTGCACTGGCGCAAAGCTGATGCCATGCATGCCGGGGGCTGGCTGGTGAAACGCTTTGCCAGCGGTGAAGCGGAGGCGGCGGAGGATACCCTGCGCGTGGACCTGCGCCTGCCTGCAGGAGTAACACAAATGGCCTTTGAACGCCTGCTGGGACAGGCATCTTTCTGGGTGAGCCAAAGGCTTGCGACATCTGCACCTCCCCACTGCAAACTGGTTCTGGGACAGCATGCGTTTGATCTTGGCGATGCCGCCCAGTGCAAACAGGGTCTAAAGGAACTGGCTGCCGCCATGCCGGAACCGCTGCCGCCAGCAGGTAATCACGGCATGTTGCTGTCGTTGGTGGAGCGGCAATAGATGCGTCTTCATATAGTGTCTCCAAGCCTGATCGAGGCTGAGCGCCTGACGCTGGCCGTTCTGCTTAGCGGCGTGGCGGCGCTGGCGCTTTCGGATTTCGTCAGCCTGTTTTACTGGGGCATTGTTGTGGCAGCCGCTGCCCTACGCCTGTGGCACGGCACCGGTTTCGCCCTGTCCGAAATGCGGGCCAGCTTTATCGGCTGGCTTGGTTTTTTCTGGGTTGGACTGGAGCTGTTTCTCGGCCGGGCTTTCCTTGTGGCATTTACGGATTTTTTGCTGATTCTGGCATTGGCAGTGACGGTCGAGGAGCCGACGCCGCGCAATCATGTACACCGCTTGCTGGTGGGTCTGTTTTTGATCCTGGCGGCCGCCGTGCTGACGGACAGCGTGCTGTATGGCCTGCCGTTGGTTGCCTTTCTGATTTTCATATGGAGGGCGGCACAGCGTTTGTATGGCATGCAATGGGCCGGCGGCGATTTGCCGCTGAGTGCATGGCGCAGCGATGTTGCGGTTCTGCTGCTTACCGCCAGCCTGATGTCGGCACTGTTTGTGGCGTTGCCAAGGTTTGACTTTCACGCCTATCTGCAACCCGTCCAACCGCGTATGGCAACCAGCGGATTTTCCGGCATGGTGGAGCTGGGAGATTTTGCCCGCGAACTGGATGCAACGGTTGTGATGCGGGTTGAGCCTGTGGATGGCAAGATACCCGGGTTTCGCAGGCACATGATGGGTCGCTACTGGCGCGGCGTCGCACTGGGCCAATATACCGGAGCAGGCTGGCGGCGGAGTGCCGAGCGGGTGCAACAGCAATGGCAGCCAGCACAGGCTATATCGCTTGCCGGTGAGGTCTCTGAATCTACTGTCCGTGCAGCGGTCTATCGTGAGGCAAGCGACCATGCCTATGTTTTTATACCGGATGGCATGAGGAGCATGGCGAAGGCATCGGCATCCATTCAAATGAGTGAAGCAGGAGATATCAGATTCAAACGCGCCCCTTCACGGCGTTTGCGGCTGTTGATGGCGGTTGGCGATCGTTCTGAATCTCATATCGTGCTACGGCCGCCGCGGCATGAAGAGGCGGATGCAACTGTGGTGTCAGAAGCGGTGCGCAACTGGGCAGCAGAAGTCAGCAAAGATGCAAGCAGCAGCAAGGAGAGGCTTGCACGGCTGGTCAGAGAATTAAAAAGCTGGACCTATGATCTGAATGTGGACATTGATAGCGCACATCCCGTGGAGCATTTTGTCCTGCAGGGTAGACGCGGGCATTGTGAGTTGTTTGCATCCGCCCTGGCGCTGGCGGCGCGTTCGCTGGGTACCCCCGCGCGTGTGGTAAATGGGTATTATGGCGGCGAGTGGAATGAAGTTGGTGGTTTTTATCTGCTCCGCCAGCAGCATGCGCATAGCTGGGTGGAGGCCTGGGTGGATGGCCACTGGCAGCGCTTTGATCCGACACCTGCATCTCGCTGGGCGCTTTCGGGGGTACGTTTCCCGGCGTTTGACCAGCTGTGGGAGTCCGTAAAACTAAGCTGGTATCGCTATGTGCTGGAGTTCCAGAATGCCGATCGCAACAATCTGTTTGCCACCATCATGGTATGGGTGAAGCGCTATTTCATATGGATGATTGCCGGCGTGTTGTTAGTGATGGGCGGATGGCTGGCAATTGTGAGAATCTGGAAAGTCATCCGGTTTTACAGGCCTTCTACCACTTGCTGGCCGGTGCTGGATCGCTGGCTGGAACGGCGCGGTATGCACAGGGATATATATCAACCGCTTTGCGCTTTGCCCCGACCCAGAGGGGTTGAGGCGCGAGTCTGGCAGCAGTTTATACAAGCCTGGGAGGCTCAGGCATATGATAACAAGGTTGAAATCTGGAGCCGGCATGTGTTGAGGCGTCATTTGCGTGCGCTTTCCGCAGCACGCTGGTAATATCGCCGAAATTTTCGGATTGGGAGGATGTGTTGGGTATTCTAGCTGGAAAGAAAGGGCTGATCCTGGGCATTGCAAATGATAAATCCATCGCCTGGGGAGTCACGCAGGCCTGTCAGCGTGAGGGCGCGGAACTTGGCTTCAATTATCTTGGCGAAGCGTTGGAAAAACGCGTACGGCCGCTGGCTGAGTCTGTAGGCGCAACGTTTCTAGAACCGCTTGATGTGGGCGAAGATGAGCAGCTGGATGAATTTTTTGCCAAGGTCGAGAAAAAATGGGGTAAACTCGATTTTCTTGTGCACTCGATCGCTTTTGCCAATAAGGATGCGCTGAAAAACCGCTTTTCGGAGACAACCCGGACAGATTTCCAGTTGGCGCTGGATATTTCAGCCTATTCGTTTATTGCCTGTGCAAAGCGCGCGGCCAGGCTGATGCAGCCGGGCGGTTCGATGCTGACCATGAGCTACCTTGGCGCTGTTCGTGCCATACCGAACTATAATGTCATGGGTGTAGCCAAGGCGGCGCTGGAGGCATCCACCCGCTATCTGGCCCAGGATCTTGGCCCGGACGGTATTCGCGTCAATGCCATCTCGGCAGGGCCTATTCGCACTTTGGCAGCCAGTGGTGTCGGGGATTTCCGGAATTTGATGGCCAAGAGTGCCCGTGGTGCTATGTTGAAGCGCAATGTAACCCAGGATGAAGTCGGCAATGCAGCTGCATATCTGCTATCCGACTGGGCTTCCGGCGTATCCGGTGAAGTGCATTACGTGGATGCCGGTTTCAATATTGGCGCTGGCGATCCGGGAGAAGGCTAAAGCGTGTCCGGCTCCTGTTTTGGGCAGATTCTCCGCGTATCCACCGCCGGGGAATCGCATGGGGCAGCATTGGTGGCGATTGTCGAGGGTTGTCCGGCTGGCCTTCCTTTAAGTGAAGCTGACATCCAGCCCGATCTTGATCGGAGAAGGCCCGGTCAGTCCAAATATACCACCCAGCGGAAAGAGGCGGACGAAGTTGAGATCTTATCCGGCGTCTTTGAGGGCAAAACAACTGGCTGCCCGATTGGCCTGCTAATCCGCAATACCGACCAGCGCAGCAAGGATTACGCGGACATCAAGGAAAAATTCCGTCCCGGGCATGCCGACATGACCTATTTCGAGAAATACGGATTTCGCGACTATCGCGGCGGTGGTCGTTCTTCGGCACGGGAAACTGCAATGCGTGTTGCTGCCGGAGCCATTGCCAGGAAGGTGCTGGCTAACAGCGGCATCAGGGTGATTGGCTGGATAGACCAGATCGGCGAGGTCAAGGCCAACCCCACCAGGTTCCATATAGATGAAATCGGCAACAATCCATTTTTCTGCCCGGATGCCAAAGCGGCGAAGGAAATGGCTGATCTGCTGGATGCAGTTCGCAAGGATGGTGATTCCGTCGGAGCCAGTGTGATCGTGGAGGCGCACGGTATGCTGCCGGGGCTGGGGGAGCCGGTTTTTGATCGGCTGGATGCCGATATTGCCAAGGCGATGATGTCCATTCCTGCTGCCAAGGGCGTGGAAGTCGGGGACGGTTTTGCCTGTATTGATGCCAGAGGGTCCGAGTTCGGTGACGCGATGCGTGCATCAGGGTTCTCAAGCAATCATGCCGGTGGCGTGCTGGGCGGCATTTCCAACGGCGACACGATTCGCGCGCGTCTTGCCCTAAAGCCGACTTCGTCAATTCTGAAGCCACGGCCGACCGTGGATATTCATGGAAACGAAACCGAGATCGTAACCAAAGGCAGACATGATCCATGCGTGGGTATTCGTGCCGTACCGATTGCAGAGGCGATGCTGGCACTTGTTCTGGCCGATCATTTGCTGCGCAACCGCGCCAGCCGCATCAGCGCCTGAAAACCCGTCTTTCCCGCCAGGGAAGGCCCGCACCCATCAATAGTAAACCCGGCAAATAAAGCCACCAGTCGAATTGCTGTGGTACAAAGCCTGTCAACCCGACCGCAGCGCTTCCAAACAGCACATCCGCAGCCGGCCATAGCAATGCAGCCAGGCTCAGTGCACCCCCGGTAAGAAACGCAGTGGCCTGTCGCCGGGAGAAGGAAAATTCAGTCTGTGAGTTTAGGACACGGCCACCCCAGACGATAAACAGGAAAGCAATAACGGCGGGACAGATCCAGGGCCCCAGCCATGCCCACGGGATCAGAAACAGCACATCCCATTCAAGCCATTCCAGTGGCCAGTCGATCAGGGTTTTCAACCAGACATAGTAGAAAATATCCCAGGCGCCCATCAGAAAGCAGAAGGCGGCGAAGCGTCGGGTAAAACGCTGCGTTACAAGCATGGCAATACAGATGAGCATGACCACCGTGCAAATCTCCCGACCGATTTCGATCATCAGATGTTCAGACGACAGCATTTTCAACGGGAAAAGCTTCAGCACATCTGCCGAGTAATACAGTTCGCGCAGGTAAACGACGATGGCTGCCTCAAAATAAGCCATAGCAACGGCAAAAACAGATAACCAGACCAGAATACGCTTCAAGTTTCTTCTCACTTGCTTCCTTACTTAGAGCAGATATCAGCATTTGTCTATCACGTGGCGTCTGACTAGCCTCGTCAAACAGTATGATGGATAGCATCACAGTCAGTTTTCTCGCCTATACAATGGTGATATTTGGCTTCGGCGTGTACGCAGCGCGCTTTGCCAGGCGCACTAGCAGCGATTTCTTTCTGGCCGGGCGAGGGCTGGGGCCGTGGCTAGCCGGACTATCCATGTCCGCCTCGGCCGAAAGCGGCTGGGTGACGCTGGGCCTGGTCGGCATGGCCTTTCATACCGGCGTCGGTGCCTTCTGGGTATTGCCGGGCACGGTGGCGGCTATTGCCTTCAACTGGTGGGTGGTGGGCCGCCGCCTGCGCTCCGTTGCCGCCGGTCAGAAAGCCGTCACGCTGCCCGATGTGCTTGCCGGGCCCTTTTCCGGCCGACAGGCGCGGATCATCCGCGCCATCGCCATTGTTATCATCCTGAGCATGCTAACGGTCTACGTGGCGGCGCAATTGACCGCCGCGGCCAAGACCTTTGAGGCCACGTTTGGCTGGCCCTACTTCGTCGGCATCGCGATGGGCGCCGCCATCGTGCTAATCTACACGAGTCTTGGCGGCTTCAGGGCCGTGGCCTGGACGGATGTCTTGCAGGCAACACTAATGATTCTGGCGGTCACGCTGCTGCCGTGGGTGCTGGTGACTGAGCTTGGCGGCGTTGACGCCATGATGTTCAATCTGGCGGCGCAGGATGCCTCACTGACGCACCCGCTGGCGGAAAAGGCGGGGCTTGTCCTGTTCGGATTTTTCATGCTATGGCTCGGCATTCCCTTTGGCTATCCCGGCCAGCCGCATGTGCTGGTGCGCTACATGGCGGCGAGGGATGATCGCGCTATATTGCGCGGCGCCGTGATATCGAATATCTGGGTGTTTGTCCTCTTTTTCGGCGCCGTGCTGCTGGGCGTGGCGGCGCGCGCCCATTATGGTGAGCTGGCCGATGCCGAGAAGGCGCTGCCGATTGTCGCAGCCGAACTCTTGCCCGGCTGGCTGGCCGGTATGATGATCGCGGCCGTCATGGCAGCGGTCTGCTCAACGGCTGATTCGCAGCTTCTGGTTTCGGCTTCCGCCATCAGTCACGATCTGCTGCAAGGGTTGTTCGGGAAACATGTTGATGAGCGGTCGCTGCTTGCCGTGCACCGTGCCGCCGTGCTTCTCATCGGGCTGGCTGCAGCGTCCGTCGCCGCCGCCGAGCCGCGCGTTATCTTTCATTTCGTGCTTTACGCCTGGGCAGGGCTGGGCGCCGCCTTTGGTCCTGCTCTGATCCTGTTGTTGTTCTGGAAGCGCACAACCGCCCAAGGCGTCGCGGCGGGCATGATTACGGGCGTCATGACCGCCGTTATCTGGGTCGAAACGCCGGCGCTGAAGTTACTGTGCTATGAAATGATACCGGCCTTTCTCGCCGCCTTTATAGCCGTCGTCATGATCAGCTGGATGACGGATCGAGACCTCGCCAAGACCGGTTGATAGTTTAAGAGTCTATATCGGGCGCATCCGTGCGGCAATGGCATAACACAGCAGCGCCAGCGCGGCCAATACGGTGAAGCCGTAATGCAGCGCGATCAGCAGCGCGAGAGGGGCGCTGATAACAGATACAAAACCGTTGACGCCCCAAGCCCACGGTATGAGCATATCCCGGCCAGAGCGCTCGAGCGAAGCGATGCCGATAGGGAAATACAGGCCCATCATGATGGCCGGGGGGGCAATTAGCGCCACGACGGCGGTAAAACGCCAGACAGTGGCAAGTCCGGCCACTACAGGCGCCAGGATCGGAAGCAGGACAAAAAACAGCGCCAGCAACAACAGCAATCCGGCCGTCGCCCACACAACGGCTCCGCAGGAAAGTGCCGATACCCGTGAGGAAAGCTGGCTGCCGGTACCGGCAAAGATGAGCATGGCGGTAATTACACCGGCCACGGCGTAGACGGGTTCGCCAAGCACCAGTACCAGCTTTTGAATGAAGAGCATCTCGATGAACATGAACCCGGCGCCAATGGCTGCGAAATACCCCATCTGCGAGCTTGCGCCCAACAGCTGCGCCTGCCGCCGCTGCCATAGCCACAACGGCATCAGCACCAGCAGGAAGCCGCCCAAACCCAGTATAATCGTGGTCACGCCGACCAGTACATAACCCCACTCTTGCAGCATGAATCCCTCGGCGCCATAGGTGCGCAGCATGTAAGCCGCGGCTTCAAGGCCCAGGAAATGACTGAAGTAGGGTCGTTCATCCGTCGGTGGAGTGATATGGAACGGCGTATCCGGATCGCGCGGCGGTTTGGCGACCAGCCCGGCCAGTTGCTCCGGTAGCTCATCCGCGTGCACATGGTGCGCCGTAGCTTCTTTTTCGCCCCCGGCCATGGATGGAAAGAGCATGTCAAAACCGTATTCGGACGCAAACTCCTTCGCCTTGTCGATATCCCGAGTGGAGAACGGCACTGCGCTCATCAGCACAGTTATCCAGTTCCAGTTCCGGATCGCGAGCAAGTGCGCAGCGGCGTTTTCCACGCCCTGCCGGCGCAGGCTCTCCGCCATCAGGGCGAAGAGCTTGAGCGGCCTGCGCGCGGGCGTATCCAGTTCGGTAGCGGCCGTAACCAGGCCGCCGGGCGCAAGCGCTTCAAGCATGCGGCCGAAAGATTGTGTCGTGAGAAGGTAGTTTTCATACAGTGACTGCATACCGAAGCTGCCGCCGGCAAGCATCCGGCTGGGCAGTACGACGAGATCGAACTGACGGCTGGTATGGGCTAAAAAGCTTCTTGAGTCCTCGACCTTGGCCTCAACCCCCGCGGCCCTGTAAATGCCTGCATAGTCAGGTAAGAACCGTCCCGGCAGCCGGAAAAGATCCGGGTTCTTCTCCACGGCAGTGACGGCCAATGCGCCTTCGCTCAGAGCGCGCTGCACTTCGGCGCCCGCACCGGCACCCAGTACCAGTACAGATGCCGGGTTCCGCAGATGGTACGGCAGGTTGAAAATAGTCTGTTTGAGCACGGCGTCACCACTCGGTTGCCTGTTGATGGGGACTGCGCCTGCGGGCAGCCCATCGATGTACAGCATAGGCCTGCTGGGGATTTCACCCTGAAAGGAGAGACTCAGCCCTGCCGCCGAACGCAGATGTGGCGACTCCACCAGATGCACGATGCCATAGGGACCAAAGCTTTCATCGACAATCTGCGTTTCGGGCATAAGCAGGGCGCGTGACAATGGTTTGTAAGATGACATGAGCGGTTCGGAAGGCTGAAGCCAGCAAAAGCCAACAAGCCCGATACCCAACAGGCTCGGAATAATGAGTCGTCGGTGCCGGGGCAACAGCAGTACGCTTAGCAGGGCAGTTAACAGCGCCAGCACATAAGGAATCGTGAAGGGATGCCAGAGGAACAATAGGCCGAGACCCCCCAGACTGCCGGCACCGGAGCCGAACAGGTTGGCGGCATAATAGGCACCGATCCGTTTCGGTGCCGTGTTAAGAATAAGAATGATCAGGAAGGCGCCGAATAAAAAGGGCACAAACAGCAACAGGCAGAGGGCGGCCAGCCACAATATCTGAGCCGGCTGCCAGATGGCGAGAAAGGTCTCCATTGGAATCACTGCCAGCACCTGCCTGCTTAGCGCCATCGCAACAGCAGTCGAGAGCGTTGCTGCGAAACAGACTGTCCGGGCATGTTTCATCCAGAAAGCTCGATTAATATGCAGCAGCGTGCCGCTGACGGCGAAACCGAGAAGTGCCAGGCTGATGATCAGGTAGGCGAAATGGTACCACTGCAAAAAAGTCAGGATGCGCAGCAGGCTGATTTCAAAAGCAAGCAGACAGAAGGAGATGCCGAACAGCAGAATAATCGCGATTCTGCCATCCGGGTTACCGTTCAATGAGAACCCGTTAAAGGGACAAAGCGGACAGGCAACATGTCACGTGAGCGCACCCGCCCGTCGATCTTTTCAGCCAGCACCAACTTCTGAACAAAAAAGGCATGGCCCAGTGGTATGACCATGCGGCCGCCTTCGCGTAGCTGTTTAATAAGCGGGGGCGGTATATGGTCGGTGGCGGCAGTGACGATAATGGCATCAAACGGCGCGGCCTCGGACCAGCCGTAATAGCCGTCGGCGTTTCTGATACTGATGTTCTTGTACCCGAGTTTTTTCACTCGCTTCTGCGCTCTGGCAGCCAGTTCGGGCACGATCTCAATCGAGTAGACATGTGCTGCGATCTGCGCCATAACGGAGGCGTGGTAAGCGGAGCCGGTGCCTACTTCCAGCACGCGCGATGATTGATCCAGTCCTGCCAGTTCGCACATATAGGCGACGATATACGGCTGCGAAATCGTCTGGCCAAAGCCGATAGGCAGCGGATGGTCGTCGTAGGCCTGACGTTTATTACCTTGCAGCACAAACTCGTGGCGCGGTACTTTGCGCATGGACGCAAGCACCCTGGCATCGTGCACACCGCGGTGCTCGATCTGGGTTTCAACCATCTGTCCGCGCATGGACGCAAACGGATCCGGTGTATTCGAATTCGCAGCAAATCCTGTCGTCACCACCCAAGCGGTACAGACTGTCAGCAGTAAGCATCCGGGAATCTTCATCTCACCTTCTCATCATTAATCATAGTCGAAGTCGAGTCCTAAAGGAGGATGCCGTGTCCTGCCTTCATGCGCCCTTAGAGCCACGCAGCGGCACAAAGCTGACCATCATCTGCCGCTCCTGTATGAAGTCATCTCCGTTACGTTGCACAAGCAGCAGTTCCTGTCCCATGAACTGGCGGCCCACGGGAATGACCAGCCGGCCACCGTCAGCAAGCTGTTCCAGCAATACATCCGGCATGTGAGGTGCTGCGGCAGTGACGATGATGGCATCGAACGGTGCGTCATCCTGCCAGCCAGTACAGCCGTCACCCGTCCGGATGCTGATATTCAAATAGCCGAGTTGCTGTAAAGTGCGCTCCGCCCGCGCCGCCAGTTCAGGCACGATGTCGGCGGTATAAACATGCTTGGCCAGAAGAGACATGACGGCAGCGTTGTAGCCGCAGCCGGTGCCAATCTCAAGCGCCCGGCTCTCTGGCTTCAGACCGGCGGCCTCGCACATGTAGGCCACGATGTACGGCTGTGAAATTGTCTGGCCATGGCCGATGGCAAGCGGGAAGTCGCCATAGGCGTCACGGGGATTGATATCCGGCACGAATTCATGCCGGGGTACAGCACGCATGGCGGCCAGTACGCGAGTGTCAGATACCCCCCTGGCCTTTATCTGTTGGGCGACCATGGCTTCACGCAGTTCCTCAAAGGCCATGTCAGCCCCTCCCTTCCGGAGTACCCGGTGCGAAGCCGCGACGTAGCGTGTTTTCCGTCACCGTCTTCGCCTGCACGAACTGGAGCAGATAATCAGGTCCGCCGGCCTTATGGCCCGCGCCGCTCATTTTGAAACCGCCAAAGGGTTGGCGTCCGACGATGGCACCGGTGATCTTGCGGTTGAGATACAGATTTCCGACTTCAAGTGCCTCCGCCGCCAACGCCAGATGTTCCGGACTTCTGGAATACACGCCGCCGGTGAGTGCATAGCGCGTGGCATTGGCGATGTTTAGCGCGTCCCTGAAGCTTTCCGTCCGCATTACCGCCAGCACCGGGCCGAAGATTTCCTCCTGAGCCAGAGGGGAGCCAGGATCAACATTGGTGAAAATAGCTGGTCCAACATAGAAGCCTTCACCGATACCGGATACATCCTTCTGTAGCACCAGATCGGCTGATTGCCTGCCCTGTTCAATCACTGTTTCAATACGCTGTCGGGCGGATGCCGAGATCACAGGACCCATGAATGTCTGTGGCTGGACGGGATCACCTACAATGATGCTCTGCGTGGCATGGGCAAGCCGTTCAAGTAATTCATTATACACATCACCAACTACGATCAGCCGCGAGCATGCCGAGCACTTCTGTCCGGCATAGCCGAAAGCGGAGCCAACAATGCCGGCCACCGCATCATCGAGATCAGCGTCGGTATCGACAATGACGGCATTTTTGCCGCCCATTTCGGCGATAATTTTTTTGACGTGGCTCTGCGTATCCAGGCCTGCAGCGGCGAGCTGCTGAATACGGCAGCCGACCTCGCACGAGCCGGTGAAGGCGATGATATGCACGTCCGGGTGTGTGACCAGATGCTCGCCGGTCGTGGCGCCGTCGGCCGGCAGGTAATTGATGACGCCGGCGGGCACTCCGGCTTCCAGAAGCAGTTGCACAAACCTGGCGGCAATGACCGGGGTTTGCGACGAGGGCTTGAGAATCGCCGTGTTGCCGCAGGCAATGGCGGCCGAGAGCATGCCGCAGGTGATGGCCAGCGGGAAGTTCCACGGGGGAATGACGGCCGCCACGCCGCGGGGAATATAGGTATAGAGATTGCTTTCTCCGGCCACGTCCATCCGTCGGCCGGCGGCAAGCCGTTTGGCCTCGAAGGCATAATAGTGCAGAAAGTCGATGGCCTCGGTGACATCCGCATCAGCCTCGCGCCATGGCTTGCCGGCCTCGAACACCTGCCAGGCGGCAAACTCATCACGCCGCGCCCTGAGCATGGATGCAGCTTTTCGCAGCATGCTGGCGCGCTTGTGAACCGGTGTTCGGCGCCAGTCACCGAGTGCCGATGTGGCTGCCTCGACGGCCGCATCAGCCTGTTCAATATCTGCCGCCGAAACGGTGCCAATGATCTGGTCTGGCCGGGCCGGATTTATTGAGGTGATTTGCGTATCTGTTGTGATTTCCTTGCCTCTAATAACAAGGGGATAATCACTGCCCAGTTCTCTGCACACGGTTTCGACGGCACTGCTGAAGTTTTCCCGCTCCGCCGGAGCCGTAAATCGCTTTACCGGCTCAATTCGGAAGCCTGTCGCGCCCGGCTCATCCTTTGCTGGCGGCGCCTCAGGGGGTGCGAGCAGGGCTTCATCATCAAGTTTTTCCATAAAGGCCATACGCAGGAAGGAAGCGGCCGTAGCGTTTTCCAGTAATCGGCGCACAAGATAGGCCATGCCGGGAATAATGGGTCCGGCCGGGGTATAGATGCGCAGTGGCTGGCCCCTTTCAAGCAGCGCTGATTGCAGGCCTGCAGCCATGCCGTAGAGCATCTGGAATTCGTAGTCCGCACTGGAAAGTCCCGCCTCCTCAATCAGTGCCAGCGCCATTGCGAGGCTGCGCACATTGTGTGTGGCGATGGCTGGCCGGATGACGGCATGGTTGTCGATGAGCAGCTTCAGACAGCGCTCAAAACTCTGATCGGTCTGCCATTTGTGCTCCCAGACAGGGTACAGCCAGCCTTCCCGACGGGCAATGACGGTTTCCATATCCCAGTAGGCGCCGCGCACGAGTCGGACATAAACCGGCGTGCTGCGTTGCTTGGCCCATGCAAGCATGTGTTTCAGATCGTCTTCGGCATCTTTCAGGTAGGCCTGCATGGCAACGCCCACGTTGGGCCAGTCGCGGAATGCTTCTTCCATCATGATCTCGCAAAAGGCGCGCAGAATGATCTCTCTGGTCTCAAAATGCTCCATATCCAGTGTAATGGCCCCGTCATGTTGCCGGAGCGACATCAGGATGGGCCGGAGTCTTTGTTTGATGGCTTCAGCGCTGTGCTCCGGTGCTAACGGTGTCATCTGCGAATACAGTGAGGAGGCCTTGATTGACAGATGCAACCGCTGGCTGGTCCCTGCAAGCCTTGGCGCCAGAGATTCGATCAGGTCGAGATATTGATGCTGGTAGTCGTCCGCCTCGGTCTCGGACAGCACCACCTCGCCAAGCAGATCGAGCGATGCTTGCATATCCTGGCTATGTAATCGCTCGAGAACCTTGTAGGCCTCATCGGCCGTATTTCCGGCAATGAATCGCCTGCCGATCCATTCCACCACCTTGCGGACGACAGGCGCAATGATATGAGGTGCAGGTCCGGTATCTGCATGCCTCACTCCCCATTTGATGGGCTCAGGTAGAGGGAAATCACCGTCTGAGAAATACTCGTACAGATGACGAGCCAGATCCGCATCGCTGGACAATGCGGGAAGCACATCAATGAAACGCAAGGCCCGCACCCGGAAATGCTCATCGGCGCCGAGTCGTTGCATAAAACCCGAAAACCATTGCTCGCCCGCAGATGCCTCGGCCTTGGCGCTTTTTGCCCGGGCCAGTAAATCATGGCCAATAGTCTCGATACAACGTTGCAGATTCTGGTTTTGGGTCATCTTAACCCCCTATATAGGGTTTAGATGATTAACAGGCCCTAATCAATCCGCTGGAAGAAGTCTTCGGGTTGCTCCGTTGCATCTGGTACAATCTTCGCGCCCTGTTCCTGACCGTCATCAGGCACAGTATCAGGGCTGTCTTCAAAGTCATTCTCAAAATCATCCTCGAAGTCATCATCCCAGCCGTCATCTGTGGCCTCTGCCTGCGGCGGGTTACCGTCATAGATCAGATATTCCCGATTTTGGCGCCATGCCTCGCGTGTGAACACATAGGGATCGAGCGCCAGCTCATCACGTATGTCAGAGGCCTCCAGCAATCTGGCGCGCTTGTCGATATATTTGACCACTGCCAGAGGGATGCTGATATACGGTGAAATGAAGAACGAAGCCCAGAACAGCCCGTCCGTGGCCGTTGCGGTGATGAAATCCGGCGTATTCCGCACCGAATTCGGCCCGAGAAGCGGGTAAACGATATAGGCCCCCTGATCTGCACCCCAGACCGCCAGGGTCTGGCCAAAGTCCTCTTCATGTTTTTCCAGTCCGAACGAGGAGGCAACATCGACAAGCCCGCCAACGCCCAGAGTCGAATTAATCAGAATACGGCCAAGGTCGGAAAAACCCTGTCCGCCCTTGCCCTGCAGGAAATCGTTCAGCACCGTATTCAGGTAAGTGATGTTATCGTAAAAATTGGATATGGCTGTCTGAAACGGTTGGGGTGTAATGGCGACATAGCCTTTGCTGACCGGTTTGAGTGAAATACGATCAATACTGTCATTCAATTTGTCCGTGCCGCGATTCATGCCTTCCATCGGATCATGATTATTTTGTGGCGTGGCACAGCCAGCCATCAGACCAGCAGCCAGAAGAATCACCAGAATACGGCTGTATGACGCCAGAATTTTTCTCATATGATTTTCTCCCCGTTGCAATTATGCCGAGTTTGTAGTCGTTTGCACGGCTTGCTTGTTACGGGCAAGGATTCGGATGCGCTGTGTGAATCGCTTCGATACCATCCAGTACTGCTTCGGAGAGATTCAGATCAATGCTGGCGATATTATTTTTCAGCTGTTTCATCGTCGTGGCGCCGATGATCGTGGATGTCAGAAACGGACGCGAATGGACATAGGCCAGCGCCATCTGAGCCGGGTCCAGCCCATGCTCTTGGGCCAACTCGACATAGCTTTCGGTGGCAGCGATGCCGGCCGGCTTAGTATAGCGCGTATAGTCGGGAAACAGTGTAATGCGTGCCCCCGCCGGTTTTGCGCCGCCCAGATATTTGCCGGACAGCGTGCCGAAACCAAGCGGGGAATAGGCCAGTAAGCCCACCTTCTCGCGGCAGGCGATTTCCGCCAGCCCGACTTCGAAGCTTCGGTTGAGTAGGCTGTATGGATTCTGGATGGAAACGATTCGCGGCAGACCTGTATCTTCCGCGGCTTGCAGATAACGCATCACCCCCCACGGTGATTCGTTGGAGATGCCGATATGCCGGATCTTACCCTGCTGCGCGAGCCCTGACAGCGCCGTCAGTGTTTCTTCGATGGGCGTTGCTCCGGCATCATCCTGCGGCGTGTAGCCTAGCTGGCCGAAGAAGTTGGCAGATCGTTCCGGCCAGTGTACCTGATAAAGATCGATGTAATCGGTTTGCAGTCGTTTCAGACTGTTCTCGCAGGCCCTGACAATATTTTTCTTATCCAGCTTGGACCTGCCCTGCCGGATGTGCGGGCACCATGCCGTTGGTCCGCATACCTTGCTGGCCAGAATCACCTGATCCCGTTTTCCTGTTTGCCTGAACCAGTTGCCGATAATGGTTTCCGTGGCGCCATAGGTTTCCATTCGTGGGGGAATGGCATACAGCTCTGCGGTATCGAAGAAGTTCACGCCCTGATCGAGAGCGTAGTCCATCTGCTCAAAGGCTTCGGCCTGCGTGTTCTGCTCGCCCCATGTCATTGTGCCGAGTGCGATGACACTGACATCGATATCCATATGGCCGAGTCTGCGATATTTCATTAACGGGACACACCCGATCCTTTGACTTCGAGCAGTTCGACTTCAAAGATCAGTGTTTCGTTCGGGGCGATGGCGCGTCCGGCGCCACGGCTACCGTAGGCCAGCCGGTGTGGAATAAACAGCTGCCATTTGCCGCCTTCTCTCATCAGCTGCAGTGCTTCGGTCCAGCCGGGGATCACTTTGTCCAGATAAAAGACGGCTGGTTTGCCGCGGCGATATGAGCTGTCGAACTCACTGCCATTCAGATGCGTGCCCCGGTAGTGAACGGTTACCTGGTCAGTGTGAAGAGGTTGATTGCCATTGCCGGCCCTGAGTATCCGGTACTGCAGGCCGCTGGGTCGGGTGATAACGCCATCCTTCCGGGTGTTTTCTGCCAGAAACACTTTGCCCTCGCGGGCATTTTCCGCCACCTGTTGCTGATAAGCAGCACTGTCGATATCAGACCGGGAACATCCAGCCATGGCAATGGCAAGCAATGTTCCCAAGCAGACAAGCTTTGCGGCAGATTTTTCAGGCATAGTCTATTCGCAGGATGACGGACAGGTACCGGCGCCGCAGGGCGGAGCACCGCAGGGCGTATCGGGCATGCCGCTGCCGACCGCATGGGCCGAAATAAGCTTTTTCAGTTCAGTACTGTTGCAGGCCGGACAATGCACGGACTCATTTCGCTGCATGACAAGTGTTTCAAATTGCCTGTCACATGACTGGCACTGATATTCATATATAGGCACGGCGGGCTCCTGCACTGGCTGGGATGGGGTGATACTAACAGGCGATTGCGCTATTTCGAAATGGATACACCCCATTTACCGGCAAAAAAGCATTCACTCAAAGGCTGACGTTTTCGTTCAGCCAGCTCCACAGCCCGGAAACCTTCATCGAGCAACTCCGCCTCGGCCTGATAACCGACAGCAATAGCCGCCATTGGTGTTACCTGTTCAGGAATGTTGAAAGATGTCCGCGCCTTGTCCGCATCGAAGCCGCCCATCTGGTGGGTGGCCAGGCCCAGTGATTCGGCCTGCAGACACAGTGAGATGGAGGCCGCACCGGTATCATACTGCGCCCAGCGATTTGAATTGCCGTTTTGTCGAAATACAGTATTGGCACAGGCCAGCATCAGCACCGGCGCATTCTTTGCCCATTCCTGGTTTTTTGGAGCAAGGCAATCCAGTAGACGCTGCCACGCTGTCGCATCTGCCGATTTGTTACAGACGATATAACGCCACGGTTCATCGCCAAAGCATGATGGGGCCCATCGGGCTGCCTCCAGACAGGCCAGCAACTTGTCCTTTTCCACCGGACGTGTCGCGTCAAAGGCGCGCGGGCTCCATCGCTGTGCAAGGATGGGGTGAATATCAGATTCCGGATTACTGCGTTGTTTGCTCATATGAAATCTCCTGATTGTTCCAGAATGACAAGTTTAAAAGGGTATACCGATAGCGCGGCAGAGTTCCCGCATCAAGGGCGTGGCCACTTCAAAATAGCCGGCAACAA